>DATGEL010000022.1 GCA_035310145.1 Dehalococcoidia bacterium | reverse complement strand
TGCGGCAGGTTGGGCGGAAGCTGGGTATAGGCAGCGAGCCAGCCTCTGGCGCTTGTTGTCGCCCGCCGGAGGGCGCCTGCTTCGGCGCTCGAAACCAGGCCGGCTGTTGCGTACGTCGCCCCTGCCTGCAGGGGCGATGCGGCGATCAGCGCCGTGAATTCGCCGGCCGGCGCACCTTTCAACCACTGCGTATAGGCGCGTGGCGGCTGAGTGCCTTCGGTTGGAGCGAGGCCGAGCGGCGGTCCGGCCGCCAGCAGGACCGTGGCGGGTTGTGCAGGCGTCACGGTGAGCGTTGTGGACGAGCTGCTGAGATAGGGCGGCGCTGCCTCGAACGACAGCCCGCCGCTGCGGCGTATGCCAGGTCCGCCCTGCGGGGCGTTGGTATCGCCGGCAGCCGCGGATGTCGCCCAACCGTTCCCTTCGTAGCGGTCGTAGGAGATGCCGAACACGTATCCCGGTCCATCGGCTTGCACCGTGGCCACGATGCCGTCCCCCGGCGCGACCGGCCCGGAGAAGGGCAGGACCGACCCGAAATCGTGCAACACCGTAAGCGGCCGCTCGATCTGCCCCGCACCGAGCGCCGAGCCGCTTCCGGCCGGCGGGCGGTTCTCCGGCAGCCGAGGCAGGCGCCAATGGGCGGCGGGAATGAGCCAGCCCAGCGCAACCAGGCCCGCCGCGCCGCTCAGCACCATGCCGGTGTGGGCGACGCCGGCGCGGCGGCCGGTTGCAGGAGAGGCTTCCAGACCGCGCCGGACAGCATCCTGCCGCCGCTGCAGGGCCTGCTGCTGGGACACGTACAGCAGCGCGGCAAAGAGGAAGACGATCAGTCCGCCCGCCGGCCAGTTGTGCGTGTAGCCGATGCTCGAGAGCACGAGAGCGCCGGCGAGGGTAAGTACCAACCAGTGCCAGCCGGCCCGCAGCGCCGCCCAGGCCGCCCACATGCCCGCGAGCCAGGCAAGGCCGCTGGTCCAGGCACTCACGGCGAGGTCGTCGTGAATCGCCTCGCCGCGCCAAAGCAGCCGCAACCAGTGCAGCAGGTGCAACCGCGCTTGTTCGTCCGCGAGGCGCAGCCCCGGCCCCGGCTGCGCCTGAAGCAGCGTGGCGTAGGTCGCGGCGAGGCCGAGCGCCAGCGCCAACACGAGCAACCAACCGGGCCGGCGCGCGGTTGCCGCCAGGCCGCAGCAGGCCGTGCCGCAGACGAAAGCAGGCCACGGCGGCTGATACCGCGCCCAGACATCGAGCCCGCTGAAGACCACGGCCCCGGGTGCGAGCACAGCGACGAGCAGGACGACGGAGAGCAGATCGGAGGGCGTGCGAGCGGCGGCCGTACGACCGGAGCCGGCGGCCGCGGGGGATGCCATTCAGTGCAACCTCGCAAGGACGGATGGCGACCGCGGCAGGCGTCGCCGCTCCAGTGTAGCAACCGGCCGCCGCTTTCACGTTAAGCGCCGGTGTACAGCCGCACAGGCTGCCGCCCCGAGGGTGCACGCCGCTCGCGGCACGACTCAGCAGCTATACTGGATATATGACGGTGAAAGAAGAGTTGCACCAGATCGTCGATGCGCTCTCCGAAGAGGAAGCCGAGGAGCTGCTCGACTTCCTCAACCTGCGCGCCGACCCCGACACGCTCACGCCCGACGAACTGGCGCGCGTGGAGGCGGCGGAGCAGGCTGCCGCCGCCGGTGACTACGTCACCCTTGAGGAGTGGCGCCGTAGTCGCCGCCGATGAATTACAGGCTTCGACTGGCGGGACCGGCCCGAAGGTACCTTGACCGACTGGAACCGCGGGTTCAGGACCGGTTTGAGCGCAAGTTCTTGCTTCTCGCAGCGGATCCGTTCGACCTCCGGCACTCCAAGCCCCTGACTTCAGCCGGCATCCGAAGGTCGGCTCGCGTCGGCGGCTGGAGGATCGTCTTCACCGTGAACCGGGATGCACACGACATTCTCGTCGATGAGATCGGCCCGCGTGGCCAGATCTACCGTCGCCTATAACCCCGCCGCCAAGCTCGCGGGCCGATACTCTTGCTCATCGCTTCAGCCCGCCGTGGCGCCATGTGTCTGCACGTGTTCCGAAGCCAGCCGCCGCAGCACGTACTGCAAGATGCCCCCGTGGCGGTGGTAGTCCACCTCGACCGGGCTGTCGATGCGCACCTGCGCTGAAAAGCGAGATTCCGTCCCGTCTTCCTTCAGCGCCCGCACGCTGAGTAGCTTGCCCGGCGTCAGATTGTCGGCGATGCCGTCGATGTCAAAGACTTCGCGCCCCGTCAGGCCCAGCGTCTCGCGCGTCTGGCCATTCACAAACTGCAGTGGCAGCACGCCCATGCCCACCAGGTTGCTGCGGTGGATGCGCTCGAAGCTCTCGGCGATCACCGCTTTCACGCCCAGCAGCAGCGTGCCCTTCGCCGCCCAGTCAC
Organism: Dehalococcoidia bacterium; assembly: GCA_035310145.1. NCBI lineage: Bacteria > Bacillati > Chloroflexota > Dehalococcoidia > Dehalococcoidia bacterium. Next base: position 107,658 of record DATGEL010000022.1, on the reverse strand, counting down.
GCGAGCTGCCGGTGCCGTACTCCTTGCCCGCGATCACCAGCAGCGGCACGCCTTCCTCGCGGTAGCGTTCGGCCGCCTGGAAGATGCGCATCTCCTCGCCATCGGGCAGGTGCACAGTCCAGTCGCCTTCTTTGCCGGGCGACAGCTCGTTGCGCAGACGGATGTTGCCGAAGGTGCCGCGCACCATCACGCGGTCGTTGCCGCGGCGCGAGCCGTAGCTGTTGAACTCATCCGGTCGCACGTCGTGGGCGATCAGGTACTGTCCCGCCGGGCTGGTGCGGGGGATGTTGCCGGCGGGCGAAATGTGGTCGGTCGTCACCGAGTCGGCCAGCATCGCCAGCACGCGGGCGCCGTGAACGTCGCTAAGCGGGCCGGGTTCGGCCGCGAGATCGGTGAAGAAGGGCGGCTCCTGCACGTACGTCGATTCCGCGTCCCAGTCGTACAGGTCCCCGGTAGGTACGGGCAGGCTGCGCCAGCGCTCGTCGCCGGTGAACACATCGCCGTAGCTGCGGGCGAAGAGCTGCGGCCGCACCGACTTCTCGATCTCGTCGGCCACCTCGCGGTCGCTGGGCCAGATGTCGCGCAGGTAAACCGCGGCGCCGCTCTTGTCCGTGCCCAGCGGCTCGCGGTCGAGGTCGATGTCCACCGTGCCGGCCAGCGCGTAGGCGACGACCAGCGGCGGTGAGGCGAGGTAGTTCGCCTTGACCTGCGGATGGATGCGTCCCTCGAAGTTGCGGTTGCCGCTGAGCACGGCGGCGACGGTCAGGTTCTGGTCCGTGATCGTGCTCGCGACCTCGTCGGGCAGCGGACCGCTGTTGCCGATGCAGGTGGTGCAGCCGTAGCCTACGAGGTTGAACTTGAGCTGTTCCAGAAATGAGAGCAGACCGGCGTCGTGCAGGTAGTCGGTCACGGCGCGTGAGCCCGGCGCCAGGCTGGTCTTCACCCAGGGCTTGACGCTGAGACCCTTCTGCACGGCGTTGCGCGCCAGCAGGCCCGCGCCGACGAGCAGCGCCGGGTTCGAGGTGTTCGTGCAGCTGGTAATCGCGGCGATCGCCACCGAGCCGTGGCCGGGTCCGGCGTGGCCGTCGGTGGCCGCGGCGCCGTTGCCCTCCATCAGCCCGGGATACGCGGCGCGGAAGCTCTCCTTCAGCTCGCGCATCGCCACGCGGTCCTGCGGCCGCTTCGGCCCGGCGAGGCTGGGTTCGACCGTCGAGAGGTCGAGCTCCAGCAACTCGCTATACTGCGGCTCAGGCGCGGTGTCGGTGCGAAACAGGCCCTGCGCCTTCGTGTAGCGTTCGACCAGGTCGACAACGCGATCAGGCCGCGCCGTGTTGCGCAGGTAGCGCAGCGTCTCGTCGTCCACGGGGAAGAGGCCGGCGGTGGCGCCGTACTCGGGCGACATGTTGGCGATCGTGGCCCGCTGGGCCAGCGGCAGGGCGCTGACGCCGGGACCGAAGAACTCGACGAACTTGCCAACCACACCGTGCGCCCGCAGCCGCTGCGTCACGGTGAGCACGAGGTCCGTGCCCGTCACCCCCTCCTTGAGCTTGCCCGTGAAGCGCATGCCCACGACGGTCGGCAGCAGCAGGTAGAGCGGCTGACCGAGCATCACCGCCTCGGCCTCGATGCCGCCCACACCCCAGCCGAGCACGCCGAGGCCGTTGATCATCGTCGTGTGCGAGTCGGTGCCGACCAGCGTGTCGGGGAAGGCGATCGGCGTGCCGTCGTCTTCCTTGCGCTCGACCACGACGTGCGCGAGGAACTCCAGGTTGACCTGGTGCACGATACCGGTGTCCGGCGGCACGGCGCGGAAGTTCTTGAAGGCGGTCTGGGCCCAGCGCAGCAGCGCATAGCGCTCCTTGTTGCGCGCGTACTCCAGCTCCACGTTGGCGGCGAAGGCGGCGTCGGAGCCGAACTGATCGACCTGCACCGAGTGGTCGATGACCAGGTCGACGGGCACGAGCGGGTTGATGCGCTGCGGGTCGCCGCCCATGCGGCCGACGGCCGAGCGCATCGCGGCGAGGTCCACCACGCAGGGTACGCCGGTGAAGTCCTGCAGCAGCACGCGCGCCGGCAGGAAGGGAAAGTCCTGGTTGCCCGGCTGCCAGCGCGCCAGGGCCAGCACGTCGTCCTCTTTGACGAGCGATCCGTCGCAGAGGCGCAGCACGTTCTCCAGCAGCACACGCACGGTGTAGGGCAGGCGGCCGAGATCCCCGACGCCGCGCTGCTTGAGCGCCTCTAGCTGGTAGTACGCAACCCTGCTGCCGTCCGCGAGCTGCAGCGAGGCGCGTGCGCCGAAGGGGTCGAAGTTCCCGGCCATGCCCGACCATCCTTTCACCTGATGCCAGTCACCGGAGAGACGCGATTAGAGCATGTGCCGGCTTGTGCGAGGCCAATGCCGGCACACCTTCGCCACTGCTGCTTGTCATCCCGTATCCTGACGCGACGGACGCCGGGGCGCCAGCACCCGCAGGCCGGACGGTCCCCAGCCGGTGCCCGCGGCCAGGTGCGGAAACTCGACCTCGAACTCGGTGCGGTGGCCGGGGTAGCGGTGGTCGGAGAACAGCACGGTCTGCCCGGCCCGATCGCGGGTGGTGCGGCGGCAGGCGAGGAGCGGCGTGCCGGCCGGCACGCGCAGCAGCCTCGCTTCCTCCGGCGTCGCCGCGACAGCCGCGATCGTCTGCGTCGCGCCCGCCAGCTCGACGCCGCGCAAGGGCAGTAGATCGTAGAAGGTCGAACGCTCGACTTCGGCGCGCGAAAGCTGCGCCCCCAGCGCCGCCGGCACCCAGACGGTGACGATCGCGAAGGGCTCCTCGCCGGCGAGGTTCAAGCGCTGCACGCGCAGCACCTCGCTGCCTGGGGCGAGACCCAGACCCGCGGCCACGCCGGCGTCGGCGCGCTCGAAGGCGAAGGCCAGCACCTGCCGCCGCGGCGTGATCCCCGCCTCGGCCAGGGCGCTCTCGATCGTGACCACGCGCCCCAGCGCCTGGCGCACGGGATCGCAGACCACGAACCAGCCCGCGCCCTTGCGGCTGGTGAGCAGCCCCTCGCGGCGCAGCTCTTCGAGGGCACGCCGCACGGTCACGCGGCTGACGCCGTAGGCGCGGCCGAGATCGGCCTCCGACTCGATCGCGCCGCCCGCTCCGTAGGCGCCCGCACCGATCCGGGCACGCAGTGCCGCAGCCAGCTCCATGTATCGCATACCTGTATGCTACCTGTATCTCATACAGGCGGTCAAGCAGGCGAGATCAGGAGCGGCCGCGGCTGCGCTTGAGGGCCGCGCGTCGCCGAGGCGCCGGCTCCGGCGGTCCTGGCCGTCTATTGCGCCGAAGGGCCGGCCGACTTCGCTGAGGCGGACGCGACGGAGTCGATCGCGGTCGCGCCCGCCTCGCGCCGTGCGGCGGAGGCGAGACGCGTCTCCTGCTCGTCGGCGGTGTGTACCCGACCAGCTCGGGTCCGCAGGCGACTTCGTCGGCATAGGTGTCCACGTGGGCTTCGGAACGGTCGAGTCCGCCGACCATGCCGGCGAGCGCGCCGCCGATCGCCCCGACGATGCCGCCGATCAGGATCGCCGCGATGAACGCCGGCCAGTCGGGCTGTGCGCGGACGGCGTGACGAAAGCCGGGAATCAGGATCAGGATGATGCCGATAACCGCGCCGATAACCGCGCCTGCGAGACCCCAGAGCCAGGCCCGCGTCCAGACCGAGCGCACCACCGCTGCATCGGCGCGCATCAGGCCGCTGCCCGGCTCAACCTCGTCGCCAGCGCCGCCCAACACCGAAACGTCGCTCGCGGCGATGCCTCCCGCGCGGATGCGCTCTACCGCACGTGCGGCGCTCGCCGGGTCGGGAAAGCGGGCGATCACGTTAAAGCGGCTCGTCCTGGTCCTGGGCAGGTAGGGTTGTCGTGCGGTTCCCTCGTAATCGGCTGACGGCATCGACGTCTTCTCCCGCGCGCCGCCGCGAGCGGCGCGCTGCGATTCGATGCTCGCACGCAGAGCGGTCCCGCAGGCACTGCCAGCGGGGCAATTCTGCACCCGGCCACACGGGTCAGAGAGGCATCGATGCGGGAGTAGGCGAGGCAGCGCTCAGAGGGACGGCTCCTCGCCGGCGGCAAACGCGCGCACGCCAAAGGCGCCGCAGCCGTGCAGGATCTCGCAGACCCTGGCCTGCTGCTCGGGGTCAGCGGTATGGACGCCGACGATGCGCGCGTTCTCGCAGATTTGATCGCCGTAGGTGTCCGACCCGGCCTGTGTGCGATCTAGTCCGGCGACGCCGCCGACCAGCGCGCCGGAGACGACGCCCACGACCGCCCCGAACGCGGCCGCCAGCGCGTAGCCCGCGGCGGTCGGCGCCACGATGTGCTGCACGGCGGGCAGCAGCCCGAGCAGCAGGCCGAGCAGCGCGCCGCAAACCCCGCCCACGAGCGCACCCTCGCAGGCGTCACGCACGACACCGCGCAGCAGGCGCTCGTCCAGCTCGGTCAGGCCGCTGCCCGTGTGGACGGCGTCGCCCGCCGGGCCGAGGACCGAGGCATCGCCCACGGCGAAGCCGGCGCCGCGCAGCTCGGCGACGGCGCCGCGCGCCGCCTCCTCGTCGTGCAGGCGGGCGATCACGTTGAAGTGGGTGAGTTCGGCCTGCGGCATGAAGGCGACATGCGCGCGGCCTTCGTAGTCGGCGGCAACCATCGTATCGGCACCTTCCCACACTCCACGGGAGATGACTGCTCCGAGGATTGCCCAGCCGTCTCAGATGAGAATACCTAAACCGGTTTATCTTGCAGGACTGAAACGTTTAGCCGCCCGCGCCGCGGCCCGCCGGTCTGCCGCCCATGCGCGCGATCGTGGCCAGTGCCCGATCTTCCTGTTCGTCGCTGCGCGGGGCGAGCAGCAGCAGGGTAGCGTCTTCCGGTAACTGGTCGGCGTAGGTATCGCTGCCGGCGCGCTGCCGGTCCAGCGCCGCGGTCATGCCCAACAGTGAGCCGCCGAAGATTCCGGCCACGGCGCCGAGTACGGCCGCGATCGCGAACATGCGCAGCGACGCGCCGCCCGCGGCATCGCGCACGGGCGGCAGCAGGGCGATGAGGATGCCGAGCAGCGCTCCGACGAAGGCGCCCAGATAGGTGCCGGCCAGCGAGTCGCGCGCCACGACCAGGAAGAGCTCGCGGTCGCGGCCGGGCACGCGATCGGCGGCCTCGCTCTCAGCCTCAAGCCAGAGCACCGCGTCCTCGTCCGCGAATCCGGCCGCGCGCAAGTCCTCCAGCGCCGCGATCGCCCGGTCGCGATCGGGCAGCCAGGCGCGCAGCGGATAGCGCGCCAGCGTGTCCGGCGGCAGCGAGGGTTCGGCCCGCGGCTCCTCCGTCATGTCACCCGCTGGCCCTGCCTTCTCCGGCGCACGCCGCGGACCCGATCACCTATCGAGCGGCCGCCAGGCGGGCGCCTCGGTTTTCATCCTGACCATACCGCATCGCTGATGCGCCGTTGACAGCGCTGCCGCGCGGTTCGTACCGTGCGCGTGGCGTGGCCGCCTGGCGGGGCGGCGGAGGGCTCGATGACGGCAACCGGCGGCGGCACGATCGCGGCGCGCGGCGGCGTGCTGAACTACGTCGAAGCCGGCCGCGGCCCCGACCTGGTTTGGCTGCCGGGCGGCAACGACTTCGCCGAGCTGGTGCTGCACGCGCAACGCGGCCTGCTGGACAGCTATCACCTGATCGCGATCGACCCGCGCGGCCAGGGCCGCTCGCACGCGCCGGCCGACCCGGATCTGTACGCCGGCGAGCACCACGTCGACGATCTGCTCGATGCGCTCGACGCGCTCGGCCTGCGGCGTCCGCTGCTCGGCGGCCACTCGCGCGGCAGCCGCACGGTGCTGGAGTTCGCGGCGCGCCATCCAGCGAGGGCTCGGGCGGTGGTCGCCGTGTGTGTGCCGGCGCTGGGCGGCACGCGCGGCCGTGCCGCGCGCTACCGCGGCAACGCCGCGCTGCTGCGGGAGCAGGGCTTGGAAGCCTTCCTGCGATCCTCGCGCACGGCGCCGCGCAATCCGGAGCGTCGTGCGGCCTGGGAGGAGCGGCTGCGTCGCGCCGGCGTTGCGGCGCTGGCGGCGCAGTACGAGGCGCTGGCGCGGCGCCCGTTCCTGACGGAGGCGATGTCGGCATTCGAGTCCCCGGTCCTGATCGTGACGGGAGAACACGACCACCTGCGCCCCGACTGTGAGGCGCTCGCGGACGCGGTGGCCGGTCTCCAACTCGTCGTGATTGCCAACGCCGCGCACGCGCCGATGACCGAGAACCCTGAGGCCTACTACGCCGCGGTCTGCCCCTTCCTCGGCCGCTGGGCGTCGGGCGAGGCGTAGTCCGTGGGTGGCGCGATCTCCGGTTCAGTGCGCGGTTACCGCGTCGTGCTGATCGCCGGCGACGGCATCGGCCCGGAGGTGACGGGCGCGGCGGTGCCGGTGCTCGAGGCCGCCGCGGCGCGTTTCGGTTGCCGCCTCAACCTTGAACGCCACGAAGCGGGCGCGGCCTGCTACCAGCGCAGCGGCCTGGCGATGAGCGCGGAGACCTTCGCCGCCTGCCGCGACGCCGACGCCCTGCTCAAGGGACCCGTCGGTCTGCCGGGCGTGCGCCTGCCCGACGGCACGGAGGCCGGCGTGCTCGGCGGCGTACTGCGCAACGGCCTCGACCTCTTCGCCAACCTGCGGCCGATCCGCCTGCTCGACGGCGTGGCGTCGCCGCTGGCGGGCCGTACCAGCGGCAGCATCGACTACGCTATCGTGCGCGAAAACACGGAAGGGCTGTACGCCGCACGCGGCCGCGGCGTGGCGACGGCCGATGCCGTGGCCGACACGATGCTGATCACCCGCCGGGGTTGCGAGCGCGTCGCGCGCTTCGCCTTCGACCTTGCCCGCGCCGGCAGCGGCGCCCCGCGCGACGGCGTGCGCCGCGTCACCTGTGTGGACAAGGCCAACGTGCTGCGCGGCTTCGCCTTCTTCCGCGCCGTGGTCGAAGCGGTGAGCGCGGAGTATCCGGAAGTCGTCTTCGAAAGCCGCTACGCCGATGCGGCGGCTCAGGCGCTCGTACTCGAGCCGGACGCCTTCGACGTGATTGTCTGCGAGAACTTCCTGGGCGACATCCTCAGCGACCTGGGCGGCGCGACGGTCGGCGGCCTCGGCTTCTGTCCCTCCGGCAACATCGGCGAACGCGGCGCCTACTTCGAGCCGATCCACGGATCCGCGCCCGGTCTCGCCGGCAGCGATCGGGCGAACCCGCTGGCGACGATCCTCGCCGGCGCCATGCTGCTCGATCGGCTGGGCGAGTTCGACGCCGCCGGCGCCGTGCGCGCCGCGACAACGTCCGCCCTGCGAGACGGCGCGGTGCGCGTGCAGCGCGACGGCACGCTGGCCAGCGGCTGCCGCGCGGCCGGGGAGACGATCGCGCGGCTGATCTGAGCGCGTGGACCACGGCCGCCGACGATGGCTCGATTGATACTCGCTGCTCAATGACTGCGCTGTCTCAATGTCGCGCCGTCTGGTGCGGATGGCGCTATGATGCGGTGGGATCGCGCCTCGTGCCCGAGGTCCGGGCGGCGCGGCCCTGCCGGCGGGCTCGCGTCCGGCGGCGGCTCGTCGGAGCGCAGGGAGGCAGCAGATGCCCAGCCCGCTCGCCAACGTCACCGTCCTGGATCTCACCCAGTTTGAAGCCGGCACCTCGTGCACCCAGATGCTCGCCTGGCTGGGCGCCAACGTGATCAAGATCGAGCACCCCAAAGGCGGCGACCCCGGCCGCGGCCTCGGCGCAGATCCGAACGGACCAGACGCCTGGTACTTCATCATCCTGAACGCCAACAAGCGCAGCGTCACGCTCAACCTGCGCGACCCGCACGGCAAGGAGCTGTTCGCCCGCATGGTGCCGAAGGCCGACGTGGTGGTCGAGAACCTCGGCCCCGGCAGCCTCGAACGGCTGGGCATCACCTGGGAGTGGTTGAGTGGCTTGAACCCGGCCATCATCTTCGCCCGCGTCAAGGGTTTCGGCACTTACGGCCCCTGGTCGGGCTTCCCCAGCTTCGACATGATCGCGCAGGCCACCGGCGGCTCGATGAGCGTCACCGGCGAGGCGGATCGCGAGCCGCTGCGCCCCGGATCGACGATCGGCGACACGGGCACCGGCATCCACGCGGCGATCGGCATCGCCGCGGCCTACATCCAGCGGCTGCGCACCGGCAAGGGCCAGCCGGTGGAAGTCGCGATGCAGGACGCCGTCGCCAACTTTGTGCGCGTGCCGATGACAAGCATGTACAGCAGCGGCCGGGCGGTGCAGCGACGTGGCAGCGCCGGCAACCGGCCGCCGAACGGTGTCTACCGCTGTAAGGGCGATGGCATCAACGACTACGTCTACATCGGCATTCTCGGCGACGGGCAATACGCGCGGCTCTGGAAGACGCTCGGCCGTCCCGAGCTGGCCGGCGACCCGGAGTATCAGACACCGCGCGGCCGGGCCAAGCACGCGGAGGAGATCCAGCAGCTCGTCTCCGGCTGGGCGGCGCAGCGCACCAAGTTCGAGGCGATGGAGGAGATGGGCTGCGCGGGCGTGCCTGCCAGCGCCGTCTACGGCGGCGAGGACGTCTTCGAAGACCAGCATCTGCGCGAGCGCGGCAGCGTCGTCGACCTCGAACACCCGGCGCGCGGTCGGTTCTCGATGATCGGCAACCCGCTCAAGCTGGCGGACAACGACACGCCGCTGCGCACGGCGCCGTTGCTGGGCCAGCACAACGGCGAGGTCTACGCGGAGTTGCTGGGCATGACGCCGGCCGAACTTGACCGGTTGGCAGCGGAGGGGGTGCTCTGATGGCGGCGCTGGACGGCATCCGCATCATCGACCTGACGCAGTACGAGGCCGGCACCTCCTGTACGGAAACGCTCGCCTTCCTCGGCGCCGACGTGATCAAGATCGAGCCGCCCGGCCGCGGCGAGCCCGGGCGTGGCCTGATCAACGACGGCACCGAGGCCGATTCGTTCTACTTCCTGCTGCTCAACGCCAGCAAGCGCAGCGTCACGCTGAACTTGAAGGCCGAGCGCGGCCGCGAGCTCTTCGAAGACCTGCTGCGGCAGGGCGATGTCGTGGTCGAAAACTTCGCGCCCGCGGGCCTGGAAAAGCTCGGCTATCCGTGGGAGCGGATTCAGCAGATCAACCCGCGCATCATCTACGCCACGATCAAGGGCTTCGGCACGGTCGGGCCGCACGCGGGATTTCTCGCTTTCGATCCAGTGGCGCAGGCGGCCGGCGGCGCCATGGCGCGCACCGGTTACCCCGACGGTGAGCCGATCAAGCCCGGCCCCACGGTCGGCGATACCGGCACCGGCGTGCACGCCGCGCTTGCCATCCTGGGCGCGATCATTCAGCGCGAGACGACCGGCCGCGGCCAGAAGGTCGAGGTCGCAATGCAGGACGCCGTGCTGAACCTGACGCGCGTCGGGCTGCGTCCCTACTACGACGAGCGGGCGCCGCTGCCGCGCCGCGGCAACCAGCTCGCGGCCAAAGGGCCGCGCTGGCTCTACGCGTGCAAGCCCGGCGGCCCGAACGATTACGTCTTCGTCTACGCCAGCACCGACGCGATGTGGGACAACCTGCTCGACGTGCTCGAGCGCACCGATCTGCGCGGCGATGCACGCTTCACACGCTCCGGTCGGGCGCAAAACGGCGCGGTGATCGACGAATTGGTTTCCGCCTGGGCGGCGCAGCGCACGAAGTACGAGGCGATGGAGGCGCTCGGTGCGGCCGGCGTGCCCGCGGGCGCCGTGCTCGACACGGCCGAAATGCTGTGCAATCCGCAGTTGCTGGCGCGCGAGACGATCGTGGAGATCGACCATCCACAGCGCGGCCGCTTCAAGATGGTGGGCAGCGTGCCGAAGCTGCGCGATTCGCCGCCGGTGATCAAGCCCGCCCCGCGGCTGGGCCAGCACACGGCAGAGGTGCTCGCAGAGCTGACCGGCATCGGCGGCGAGGAACTCGCGCGGCTGCGCGCCGACTCCGTGATTTAGGCCGTCCCGTTCATGAGAGCAGGCTCGATCGGCCGACCGCTCCACGCCGCTCCGCAACTTGTGCCCTGCGTGGCGGCGGGCGACCATTCCGGCGAGCGCCCGCAGGCCCCGGCCGCATCGTTGACCGTTTCCACGGCCCGGCCCAGTAGGAAATCTCGTGGTCGATGCATCCCGCGTGCGCGTTGCATCGTAGTTGCGACGACGGCACGACGACGTGAGCCGTTGAAGGAGCGGAAACCATGCTGCGAGGTCTTCACCTGTCCCGGTTTCGACTCGGCATTCTGGCGGTTGCGACGCTGAGCGTCCTCGGCGGTTCCTGGGCGCTCTCCCAGCAGCACGTGGCTGCGCAGGCGGCGCCAACGGTGCAAACCCGCACCACCGGCCTCGGCACGGTCCTGACCGGCACCGACGGCAAGACCCTCTACGTCTTCGACAGGGACACTTCCAGCGAGAGCAACTGCAACGGCGCCTGCTCGACGACCTGGCCGCCGCTGGTGCTGGCGAGCGGCAACCCCACGGCGCCCGCGGGCGTCGGTGGCGCGTTCACCGTGATCACCCGCCAGGACGGATCGCACCAGGTCAGCTACAACGGCCACCCGCTTTACTTCTATGCGCCCGACGCGCAGCCCGGTGACACGAAGGGTGACGGCGTGGGCGGCGTCTGGCACGCGGCGAAGCCGATCGCAGGGGCGGCGGCGCCCGCAGCGCCGGCCGCCGGCGCTGCCGCGGCGCCCCGGGCGATGCCGGCCACCGGCAGCGGCGGGCAGGCCGGTGACACCGGCCGCAACGCCGGGCTGATCGTCGCCGTCGTGCTCGGCGCCGTCCTGCTCAGCGGCGCGGGCATCGCCTTCGCGCGGCGGTCCTCAACCACGTCATAGCGCCGGCTACGAGCCACGGTGGCCGCCGGCGTTTCGCGGCGTCGGCGACCATCGTGGCACTCGCGCGCACTTGTGCGACGCGGCGCGATGCGCCTCTTTTTCGGCGCGCTTACGGCGGCATCCGCATTGTCGCTCGACTGCAAGGGCAGGGATGGCGCCCGCACCTGTTACGCTGTGGGCAAACACCGTACGCCAGCAGGAGCGAGCCTTGCCAGCAGCCGAGTTCCGGGATCTGGGCCTTGCGGACGACCTGGTCGAGACGGTGGACGCGCTGGGCTACGAAGAGCCGACCCCGGTGCAGCGCCGCGCCATCCCCGTGCTGCTCGCCGGGCGCGACCTGATCGCGCAGGCGCAGACCGGCTCGGGCAAAACCGCCGCCTTTGCGCTGCCGGCTGTGCAGGGCATCTCCGAGAACCGCAGCGAGGTGCAGGTGCTCGTGCTGGCGCCGACGCGCGAGTTGGCCGTGCAGGTGGCCGAGGCGACGCACCGGTTCGGCCGCAAGCGCGAGGTGCGCGTGGCGCCCGTCTACGGCGGCCAGCCGATCGACCGCCAGTTGCGCGCCCTGCGCTCCGGCGTGCAGATCGTGGTCGGCACGCCGGGCCGGCTGCTCGACCATCTGCGCCGAGGCTCTCTGCGCCTCGACGGCGTGCGCTTCGTCGTGCTCGATGAGGCGGACGAGATGCTGGACATGGGCTTCATCGAGGACATCGAGGAGATCCTGCGGCAGACGCCGGAGTCACGCCAGACGGCGCTCTTCTCCGCCACGATCGCGCCGGCGGTGCGCCGCCTGGCCCGGCAGTACATGCGCGACCCCGAGAACGTGACGATCGCCGCGGAGAAGGTTACGGTCCCGCAGATCGAGCAGCGCTACGTCGAAGTCAGCCCGCGCACCAAGCTCGATGCGCTCAGCCGTATCCTCGACGTCGAGTCGCCGACGGCGGCGATCGTCTTCTGCCGGACGCGGCGCGAGGTGGACGATCTGGGTGAGGCGCTCGTCTCGCGCGGCTACGCGGCGGAGGCGATCCACGGCGACCTGAGCCAAACACAGCGCGACCGGGTGATGGCCCGTTTTCGCTCCGGACAGGCGGATGTGCTGGTGGCGACGGACGTGGCCGCGCGGGGGCTCGACATCGAGAATGTCTCGCACGTCTTCAACTTCGACATCCCAGAGGATCCGGGAGCCTACGTGCACCGGATCGGCCGTACGGGCCGCGCCGGGCGCACGGGCACCGCGGTCACGCTGGTCACGCCGCGCGAACAGCGGTTGCTGCGCCTGATCGAGCGCGCCGTCGCACGCAAGATCAAGCCGATGCGCATGCCGACGCTCGCGGACGTGGCGGCGCGGCGCATCGAGCTGTTGCGCGACGGCGTGCGTACGACGCTGGAACACGGCGGGCTGGAGGAGTATCTGGCCGCGGTCGAAGACCTCTCCGAGGACTTCGATATGGCCGAGATCGCGGCAGCGGCGATGAAGCTGGCGGCCGAGCGTGACGGCTCGCGTCCCGTCGCCGCGGCCGAGGCCGAGGCCGGCCCGACTGAGCACGGCCGCACCCGGCTGTTCATCGAGATTGGCCGCAACCAAGGCTTGCGGCCGGGCGACCTGGTAGGCGCGATCGCCAACGAGGCGCGCGTGCCCGGCGACGCCGTCGGCAGCATCGATATCTACGATCAGTTCACCTTCGTCGAAGTCGACGATCGCCTGGCGCAGCGCATCATCGACGCGCTGCGCCAGGCGACGATCCGCGGCCAGCGGGTGAAAGTGGATGTCGCGCGGCCGCGGCCCCCATCCCCCGGCCCCTTCCCCCAATACTAGGGGAAAGGGAGATCTACGGCGGGGATCGGGGCTGAAGGCGCGATGCACAGGCCACCGGGCGGGGCGCACGCCCTCTGCCCTTCGCGCCCGCAGCCGCGGTCAACGCTGTCTGAGTAACCAGCTCGCACTCCGGAGCTTCCCCCGCGATCGCCCTTTCACTGGTATTGGGGCCATAGCACAGCGCATCGGTGGGAGACCTTTCATGAAGAGGATAGGGGCCACGCGCGCCCCTCAGCCCTTCACGCAGGCGCCGGCGAGGCTGCTGATCGCCAGCGTGCGCCGGCCCAGGTCTTCAGGATTGACAAAGCCGTTGGTGCAGTAGCCGACCGAGATGCCCGTCTCAGGGTCGCCCCAGGCGACCTGGCCGCCGGCGCCGGCGTGGCCGAACGCCTTCGGCGAGGCGTTGTGGCCGAAGCCCCGCTCGTGCGCGTGGCCGTCGTTGTTCGCCACAATAATCGAGAGGCCGCGGCTCACCGGCAGGTTGGTCATCGGGTCGGTGTAGCGTCCCAGCGTGCGCACCGCCGTCGCGAACGCGATCGTTTCAGGCTTCATGATTCGCTTGCCGGCCGCCGTCTCGCCACGGTTGATCAGCGGTTGGTAGAAGAGGGCGAGCTGACCGGCCGTGGCGATACCGCCGCCGCCCGGTACGCCGACCTCGCGCTGCTCCGGGCTGTTGAACCGCAGGATGATGTTCGGCGTGACTTCGCCCCAGCCACCCGGCGGCGGCGTGGGTTCCACCACGTGGAGCACGTCGGCCACTCGCTCGTTCTGATCGCGCGGCAGGCCGACGTACAGCTCGTCCAGCCCCATCGGGTCGAGGATGCGCTCGCGAAGGAAGCGGTGGTATTCCACGCCGGTGCGCCGCTCAATGATCTCCACCAGCACCCAGTGCGCCGAGGTCGCATGGTACTGGAAGCGGCTGCCCGGCTCCCAGTTCAGCCGCCAGCGCGAGAACGCCGCGAGCCGGCCCTCGCGCGTCTCCCACTGGCCCGGTCCCAGCGGCGCCATGGGGAAGCCGGCCGTGTGCAGCAGCACCTGCTCGACGGTGATCACATCCTTGCCGTTGGTGTTGAACTCCGGGATGATGTCCACCACGCGCTCGTCCAGGCGCAGAAGACCGTCCTCGAACAGCGTCCACACCGCCGCGGCCACGATCGCCTTCGTGCAAGAGAAGATCGTATACAGCGTTTGATCCGTGGCCGGACGCATCGCCCCGCCCTGCACGGCCCGGCCGAAGGTGCGCATGCCGGCGAGCCTGCCGTGCCGCGCCACCGCGACCTGGGCGCTGGGCAGCCCGCCCTCGTCCACATCGCGCTTCGCCCGCGCAAACAACGCCTCCAGCTTCTCGCTGTCGACCCCGACATCCTCCGGCTTGGTGGCGACCAGGTTCTCCGCGACCATCGGCTTGCTCCTCTCGCTCGCGTAAACGTCAGCGCCGGCATTGTAGCGCGTGGCCTCACCCCCTGGCCCCCTCTCCATGCCATGGGGAGGGGAATGGAGAGGGGGTAGCTGCGGAAGTTGCCAGTTTTGCAGGCTTCGGGTTCCCGGGGGCATCAGCGATCTCGCGGGATGGCGGGCGGCGCGGTACGCTGGCGGCACAAGTGCGGAGGTGATCGATGGCGGCGAAGCCGTACGTGCTGGAGATGGGTATGGGCGTCGATGTGCACGGCGACGACAGCACCAAGGCGGCCTGCCGCGCCGTCTCCGACGCCATCCGTCACTCCAGCCTCGCCTTCTTCCGCGACGTGCGCGAGCGCGGCGGCCGCATGCTGGTGGACGTCACGATCGGCGTGCCCAACGCCGTGAGCGTGGACCTGGAGCGCGTCAAGAGCGAACTGCCGCACGGCGAGGTCACAGTGCATGCGATTGAAGGCGGTCTGCGCGCCCCGCTCGGCGATACGCTGCTGGCCTGCGCCGCGATCGTCGTCAGCGTCGAGGAGCCGGCCTGAGGGTATCGCCGGGAGGATCGCTATGACCGCGCTCACCGCGGCCGTTGCCGTCGAAGATGTGCTCGCCACGCTCGATCGCGACGGCTACGCTATCGTCGAGGGGATCCTGAGCGCGGCCGAGGCGCGGGAGAAGCGCGCCGAGCTGACGCGAATCCTCGACCTGACGCCGCACGGCCGCAACGACTTCGAAGGCTTCAAGACGCGGCGCATCTACGGCCTCTTCGCCAGGACCCGCGCCTTCGACGGCCCGGCCACGCATCCGCTGGTGCTCGGCGTGTTGGACCGTGTGCTGGGAAGCTACCAGCTGAGCGCGCCGCAGGGCATCGAGATCGGCCCCGGCGAGACCGCGCAGAACCTGCATCCCGACGACGGCGTCTATCCCTTACCACGCCCGCATCAAGAGCTGATCGTCAATACGATGTGGGCGCTGGACGACTTCACCGTCGAGAACGGCGCCACGCACGTCGTGCCCGGAAGCCACAAGTGGGCGGATCGCCGCCCGGACGCGCGCACGCCGGCTCGGTGATGTTCTTCCTCGGCAGCGTCTTCCACGGCGGCGGAGCCAACCGCACGGACCGGCCGCGGCTCGGCGTGATCCTCGAGTACTGCGCCGGTTGGCTGCGGCCGCAGGAGAACCACTTCCTGGCCGTGCCCAGGGCCACGGCCCGAGATCTCCCGCCACGCTTGCAGGAGTTGCTCGGCTACAGCATCCACGGCAACCTGCTCGGCGGCGCCGACGGCCGCCATCCTCGCAAGTATCTGGAGGATTGACCGGCGCTGCTGCCGGCGGGCAGGACGTTTGGCGAATCGCCGCTGAGCGGGCCGCCGCGGCCTGAGGGGGAGCGCAGCATGAGTCTCGTCGCGCGGCCCGCGTTGCGGCCGGATTGGCAGGCGTGGTACGCCGAACGGCTGGTTTCGGCCGAGCAGGCGGCGGCGCAGATTCGCTCCGGCGAGCACCTCTACATACCTGTCGGCATGCAAACCCGGAGCGTGGTCGCGGCGCTGCTCGCTCGCCGTGCCGGGCTGAGCGAGGTGCGCATTACCTGCATGCCCGTCGGCGATCTCGGCTGGTTTGCGCCCGAGCTGGCCGGCGCGATCGAGATCAGCGTGATCCACGCCAACCCCGTCTCGCACGAGGCGCTCGCACGCCGCACTGCCGATTACACGCCCTTCATGATCTACGGGGCGCACAGGGCGATCGATGAGAACCGCGAAGAGGCGCGGCCGATCGATACGGCGATCATCACCGTCTCGCCGCCGAACGAGCAGGGCTACGTCTGCCTGGGCAACGCGGTGTGGGACGCCGGCAGCGTCGTGCCCCGTGCTCGCCGGGTGATCGCGACCGTGAACCAGCATCTGCCTCGCACCTTCGGCGATTCCTGGCTGCCCGTCTCCGCGATCGATTGGTTCGTGGAGGACCACACCGCGCCGCAGCCGCGCGCCTATCCCGATCCGGACCCGTGGGACGCGGCGATCGCCGGCTACGCCGGCTCGATCGTGCACGACCGCGATACGATCCAGATCGGCGTCGGCAGCACGACGGGCAACCTGGTGCGGCTCGGCGGCCTGAACGGCAAGCACGACCTCGGCTACTTCGGCGAGCTGACCGTGCCCGGCACCGTGGATCTGGCGCGAGAGGGCGTGATCACCGGCCGTTGCATGACGACGCACCCGCACAAGTTCGTCACCACCGCCGCGGGCAACAGCCCCGAGGACGTGGCCTTCATCGACGGCAACCCCGCCTTCGAGTTCCGCGCCGTCGACTACCTGCACGACCCGCGCAGCATCGCCGCCAACGACAACTACGTGGCGATCAACAATGCGCTGGCCGTCGACCTGACCGGTCAGATCGCCGCCTCGACGATCGGACCGCGCATCTTCAGCGGTACCGGCGGGCAGCTCGCGTTTGCCATCGGCGCCTTCATGTCGCGCGGCGGGCGCTACGTCGTGGTGCTGCCGTCTACCGCCCGAGGCGGCACGGTCTCGCGCATCGCGCCGCAGTTCGACGCCGGGCAGATCGTGACCGTGCCGCGCGACCTCGCCGACATCGTCGTCACCGAGTACGGTATCGCCCGCCTGCTCAACCGCTCGGTGCGCGAGCGGGCGGAAGCGCTGATCGCGATCGCGCACCCGGACCACCGCTCGGAGCTGCGCCAGGCGGCGGCGCGGCTGTTCTGGCCGTAGCGCTTGCGGCGAAGGCGCGACGATCGCCACGGCATCGCCTGTCGAGGTCGGCCTCGGGCTATCTGCTGCCGCGCTTCGCGAGCGCCGCGAGCGCCGCCTCGAGCTGCTGCTGGTGATGCTCGATGTGCCAGCGGATGAACTCCAGCCGCTGCCAGGCGTCGAGCGGGCCCGAGATGAAATGCGGGTAGATCACTGTCTCCAGGTCGAGCCCGTCGAGCTGTAGCCCGAGCGCATCCAGGACCGGCTGCAGCGCCGCGAAGACCGCCCGCCAGTAGGCCAGCGGCGCGGCCGCCTTCGGCGTCGCGTTCGCCGGCGCTTCCTCCTTGAAGCGCCAGGTGCCGGCGATCACCGCCTCGATCGATTGGCCGCGGTGCACGGGATCGCCGCTCCACAGCGGCGCCCCGCCGCGCACCCCCGCGGCGGCGAGCCAGATGAACTGCACGCCGGATTGCTCCGCCAGCACAAGGTGCTCGACGATCTCCCGCGCCGACCATTGGCCCGCTGCCGGCGGCCAGGCGCCGTCGCCGTCGTCGAGCGACGACGTGAGCGCAAGCACCCGCGATCGCGCGGCGGCGGCGGCGGCGATGTGGTCGGCGATCTCCTGGTACTGAGCCGAGGTGTTGGCGCTGTGTGTCATGCGCGTCAGTCTATCAGATCGCAATCGCGTTGTTCGTAGACGCGCGATTACGGCGCGCAGGCGCGGTGATAGAGCCGGCCCTTGACGACCCTGGCGATCGCCATCGGTACGGGCCTGGCGCAGGCCGCGCAGGGCACCACCTGTCCCCCGAACATCGTGTTGTCGCCTTCCCTTTTCTGTCGCCGCTCAGCGGAACAGATCGCGCTCCGGCACCCGCACAAGCTGGCGGGCCGAGCCCTCGGCCGGGGTGTAGACGAAGCCGCGCACAATCGCGGCGGGCACGGCGGCGATCTTGCCCATCACCAGCTCGGCCGCGCCGGCCAGCTCGTCGGCGTCGGCGAGCGTCGTCACGCGCAGCTCGTAGCCGTGCGCGTCGGTCAGGCCGACGTAGTCGCGGATCGGCGCCATGCCGGCCACGCCGATCGCGACGTTGGTCAGCGATTCGCGCCAGGGCCGGCCGAAGGTGTCGGAGATGATCACCGCGACCTCGACGCCGAGCCGCTCGCGCAGTGCCTGGCGAATCCCCTCGGCAGAGGCGTCAGGATCGGGCGGCAGCAGGCAGAGCACGTCGTGGCCGCCGACGTTGGAGGCGTCGACGCCGGCGTTGGCGCAGACGAAGCCGTGGCGCGTCTCCGAGATCAGCACACCGTTCGCCATCTTGACGATGCGCGCCGATTCGCGCAGCACCACCTCGGTCTGGCGCGGGTCCTTGCCGAAGGCCGCGGCCCAGGTGCGGGCGAAGGCCGACGGCTCAATCGTGTTCAGATCGACGAGGCAGCCCTCGACCTTGGAGACGGCCTTCTGCGCGATCACCAGCACGTCGCCGGTCTGAAGGCCGACGCCACTCGCTTCCGCGGCGCGCGCGATCTCGCCGGGCAGGTCGTCGCCCGGCGTCAGTTCGGGGATACCGCGCAGCGGCAGGATGCGCAGCTCCGTCTGTGCGTCCACGAAGGCGCGGTCCGCTGCCTGGTGCGACTGGGTCATTGCTGGCTTCCTCTCGGAGAGCGCGGACGGCCGGTCCAATCAGTCCTGAGACAGGCCGACGATGCGCACGCCCGACTGCGTCTTGTAGCGCCGGTTGATGCCGACCAGGAGCACGGTGATGTCCTCAATGTAGCGCGAATTGCGCAGGGGGCCGGCATCGATGCCGCGGCAGCCGGGCAGCCTGGCGGCGAGGTCGAGCACCTGCTTGCGGCTCTCCGTGTCGCCGCCGCAAACGAGCACATCGCAGTCGAGCGGCTTGCCGACGGCCATTAATTCATGGCTGCTGAGGTTGTGAAAGGCGCTCACCAGCCGGCTGTCGGGGCCGAGAATCGCCTTCGTCTGCTCGGCGGCGGAGCCTTCCTCCACCGCCACGGCACGGGCGCCGCCCTGGCCGAACTCCATCGGCACGACGATGTTGATCGTGAGCTTCGTGCCGATCAGGTCCTTGAGCGCCGTCACCGTGTCGCGCTGGCCGGAGTATGGCACGGCGATGATCACGGTCTCGGCGCGGCGCACGGCTTCGGGATTCTCTGCGCCCTCAACCCGGGCGTCGGGCACGGCCTGGCGCACCTTCTCCGCCGCCGCCGCCGCGCGCTCGTGCGAACGCGAGCCGATCACGACCGCTTCGCCCGCCGCGGCGAAGCGCATGGCCAGGCCGAGCCCCTCATCGCCCGTGCCGCCGATGATGGCGATCATGCAGCCGTCCTCAACGAAAACTGCCGGGCGCCATGCAGTCGTTCTGCGGCCGCCGCAGCGTGGGAAGTGTAGCACAGGGCTATTGCCTGACCGGGTGGCGTGCCGGATTGCCGAGACGCCGTGCCCTTCGTATCATGCGCGCTGGCCGTGCCGGCAGGACGACGCCGGCGGGCGGCTTGCGAAGGAGAGATCCGCCGTGCTTTACGAGCTGCGCAGCTACGAGGCCCTGCCCGGCAAGCTTCCGGCGCTGAACAAGCGCTTCGCGGAGGTCACGCTCAAGATCTTCGCCCGTTACAAGATGGACGTGGTCGGCTTCTGGACCAACGAGATTGGCGGCTACAGCAACGAGCTCGTCTACATGATGCGCTTCGACGACATGGGGGACCGCGAACGCAAGTGGAAGGCGTTCGGCGCCGATGAGGAATGGCAGAAGGCGCGCGCCGCCTCGGAGGCCGACGGCCCGCTGCTGCTGCGGATCAACGCCCGCTTCCTGCGTCCCACGGCCTACTCGCCGGCGCAGTAGGCGGACGCCGTATCGTCACCGCAAACGGGTCAGGCGGGCGGCCGCCGGGCGCGGAAACTGAAGCCGGGCCGGCCGGGATTCCGGCGCACGCTGACGTCGCCGAAGCCGGCGCGCTCCAGCCGCGCGCCGAAACCGTCCGGATCCACAGGAAAGCGGTCGTCGAACAGGTGGTAGAGGTTCCAGACGAAGCTCGGCGTGCTGTCGATGCCGACGAAGACGCCGCCGGGTTTGAGCACGCGGCACGCCTCGCCCAGCAGGCGGTCCTGCAACCGCGTGGGTACGTGATGCAGCATGGTCAGGCTGATGGCCGCGCTGAAGGCGGCATCGGGAAACGGCATCTTCGCCGCGTCGCCTTCGATCACGGTGACGTTGCTGCCCGCCAGGCGCTGCTCAAGCGACGCCGCCAGCCGCCGGTCGATCTCGATCGCCGTGAGATGCGGCACGCGCTGGCGCAGCCAGTCGGTGGTGATCCCAGGGCCAGGGCCAATCTCCAGCGGATCGTCGCCCAGGTCCACGTCTTTGAAGAGTCCGGGCAGGATCGTGTCGTAGAGCCGCCGGCGCCAGCGGCCGGAGCGGCAGTACCAGCGGTGAAAGGCGTTCATCGGCATCTCCTGCGTGCGCGCGACGGTTCCGCAATCGTGCGTCCGGCCCCACGGATCGAGCGCCCGTGGCCGGCTTGCGCCGTGCGCGGGGCAGGGGTGCATGCATTTGGGTTGGGCACGCGCATCAATCGTCGTGGCGCACGGGCTGGACAGCGAGCTGGTAGTGGTCATCGGTGCGGCGGTCGTGCCGCAGCAGCACGACGAGGCAGGCGAGCGAGGCGAAGACGAAGAACGTCCAGCGGTGCGTAATCGCCAGCGTCAGCAGGGGAAAGGCGATAATGTTCACCCGCGTGGCGATGAAGTTGTCGCGGCGCAGCGTATAGACCGCCAGCCAGACCGCGGCGCTGCCCAGCAACACCCACGGCGCGATCACGAGGCAAACGAACACGCACAGCGTTGAACCGCGCCCGCCCGCGAAGCCGACAAACACCGACCAGTTCACGCCGATCAGCGCCAGCAACGCGGCCAGCAAGGCGCCGTCTACGTTGCGCGTGAGCGCCCGGCCAAGCGCCACGGCGGCGGCGCCTTTGCCGCCTTCCGCCAGGAACACAATCATGCCGGCGGGCAGCCCCGCCTGGCGGATCGTGTTCATCACGCCGACGTTGCCGGTGCCGAGCCGGCGCAAGTCACGCCCGGTGAGCAGGCGCGTGACCAGGTAGGCGACAGGCAGCGCGCCGATTAGATAGCCAAGAATCGCCACGAGCAGGAAGCGCATACCGAGCCCTCGCGGCCAGACGATCTCCTGCGATCATCGTACCGCGCGGGCAATGAGGGCGACAACGGAATCAGTCGCGCGTGGGCGTTGTCTCGCTCAGGGGGCCGAGCTGTCCGGTGTTCTGCGGGAGGTTCGCCGACGCCGCTCCAGCAAGTAGCCGACGTTGCGCACGTTCACGATGTAGTCCGGTTCGCCGGTCGCTTCGAAGAGCTTGCGCCGCAGCCGCGCGACGTGCACCTTGACGATCTCGCGGGGACTCGGCGCTTTGAGGTTGACGCCCGCCGCCTGCTGCAGGAGGAAGTCGGCGCCGAGCACGCGGCCGGCATGCTTCACCAGGGCGTGCAGGATGCGGTATTCGGTCGGCGTCAGGTCGAGGCGGCGGTGGTTGGCGGTCACTTCGCAGCGCAGTGAATCGACCTTGAGCGAGCGCACGCGCAGAATGCCCGCGGGCTCGCTGGCCGGGCGCGTGCCGGCGGCGTGGCGCAGCACGGCGCGCAACTGCGCATGCACCAGCGAGGCGCGGGCGCTCCAGGGCAGGACGGCGATGGCGCCGGCGAAGAGCGCCTGCTCGGCGACGGCCGGATCGTCGCTCAGCACGATCATTGGCAGGCCCGGCGCCTCGGCGTCCAGATTCTGCACGGTGTTGACGATCGAGCCGAGCGGTTGCGAGAGGGCGATCACGGCGACCTCGGGCGGCCGGCTGGCAACGTCCCCACGTTCGACATCGGCCGGCGAGATGCGCCAGGTCATCCAGCCGAGCTTCTCCAGCCCGCCTGCCGTCGCATCGGGCCAATCGCGGCCGTCGCTGACTACCAACATACTGATTCCGGCCGGAGATTCGACCGCCATCGTGCCCCGCTCCTCGTGGGGTGCTGTCCGCTCGCGGCCGGCGGCGCGCCTCCCGCGTCCGCTCGTCCGCATGGCCCAGCGCCTCCACGATTGTCGCACCCGCTCCCGGCGCCGCGCATCGACGCAGCGGCACGTCGCGGTACGGATCGGTAACGGAATCCGCAACGCGGTGCGCCTGCGGGTCGGACAGGGTGTTCGTTAGCAGTGTACGCCATTGATCGCTTAGGAGATGCTGGCAATTGTGCTGCGCCTGGCAGTGCGCCGCCGGGCTCAGTCATAAGAAAAGGCGGCCGGGTCGCCCCTTCCGGCCGCCTGCACATAGGCGCTCCTGCCGCGGCGCACCAATGAAAGCCAGAGCTGCCTGGCGTCCTCGCCGGCCATCAGCAGCTCCGCCGACTCCGCGCCGGCGTGTCCTGTCTGCACCGCTTCCTGGCCAGCCAGCGCTTCATGCAGCACACGCCCGTCCCACCGCGCCGGAGCGGGCACGCCGAGCAGGCGGCACACGGTCGGCGCGATGTCTCCGATGCCGGCAGCCCCATTCCACGCGCCCTGCCGGAACGACGGTCCTGCAGCCAGCAGCGTGTTTCGCAATTCGAAGGGCGCGGCGCCGCCGTGATCGCCGGCGCCGATGGCGATGGCGCCGCCGCCCGGACTCTGGCCGCGGAAACCGTGGGCGTTCGGCGCATCGCTCCAGGCGAAGGTCACGAGCAGGTCGGGCGCCCGCGCGCAGTCGATGCCCAGCGCAGCCAGCGGCAGCGCCCCGGGCGTCTCCTCTCCGGCGAACACCGCTCCCGCCCAATCGTGCTCGAGCAAGCTTTCGACCGTCACGCGGCGTAGGGCCGCGTCCGGCCTCCTGCCGTCCCGTGCGAAGAGGTGCGCCGCACCGCCATCCACCGTGACCGCCCAGGCGTCCGCGTGGCGCCGGCTCCGCCACGTCGCGCCCAGTTCGCCCGCCACATCCACGTGCCGGTTGACGGTCGCATAGCCGTGGTCCGCGGTGACGATCACATCGAGCGAGTTGCCGGTCCGCTCGGCCAGGGCATCTATGGCGCCGCCGAAGGTCGCATCGGCGCGGTGCAGCCCGGCCGTTGCCTCCGGGCTGCCCAGACCGAAGCGGTGGTGCAGTCCGTCCGGCACGGTACACCAGAAGATGACCAGCGCCGGCTCGATCGCCGGGACCAGGACTTCGCTCAGCGCCCGCGCGGCATAATCGACGCGGGCGCTGAGCGCCTCGACGCTGTAACCAGTGGTGTCCGGTTGAGGGCCCAGCACTGCCGCCACGCGGGCGCCCAGGCCGGCCGGCTCGCAGAAGGCGGGATGCCAGATCGCACCGCCGGCCCGCCCAACCTCTGGATGCAGCAGATAGGCACAGCCGGGCGAGCCTGTACCCACCACCAGTGTGTGCTGCCCATGCGCCGCCAGCGTTTCCGCCAGCGTGGGCGCCCCCAGCAACGGTGCGGCGGACCCGACGCGCAGGCCGCGCAGGACGGCGTCGTCGCCGGTGCTGCCGAAGCGGCCTCCGGCGCCAGCTCGCAGGTACAGCGTGTTGCCGGGAATGCCGTGCAGCGCCGGCGACGAGCCGCTGGCCAGCGTGGCCGCATTGACGCGCGTGACGGGCGGGAAGGCGCAGTAGCTTTGACTGAACCAGGCGCCGCGCTGCCGCATGGCGTTGAGCCGCGGCATCAGCGCCGGCTGCACGAGGTCCGGTCGCAGGCCGTCGAACACCCAGATCAGGATCACGGCCCCTCCTTCCTGCCCGGCTGTTGCGGTCGCGGAGCGGGCGGCCCCACCGGGCGAACCGGCGATCCGGGAAGCTGCGACAGTATCGTACGATGCCAGCAGGAGCGTCTGCCCGGCATGCGAGACGAAGCGTTCGCAATTGGCGACGGCGTGAGCATCCCCTCCGCCGGCCTGTGGCTGGATCCGCACGCGGCGCGGCCGCTGGCGGTGGTTTCTCACGCTCACTCCGACCACGTGCGCCGCCACGCGCGCACCATCTGCACGCCGGCGACCGCCGACCTGATTCGCCTTCGCTACGGCGGCGCGGATTTGCGGGCGCTTCCCTTTCATGCGCCGCTGCGAGTCGGTCCGGCGCGGCTCACGCTCTATCCCGCCGGGCACGTGCTCGGCTCGGCGCAGGCGCTGGTGGAAGCAGGCGGCCGCCGGCTGCTCTACTCCGGCGATCTGCGGCTGCGTCCCTCGGCCACGACGGAGAGGGCCGTAGTGCCCGAGGCCGATCTGCTGGTGATGGAGACGACCTTCGGGCGGCCGCGCTACGTCTTTCCGCCGGAAGAGCGTGTTGTGTCGCAAATCGTCGCCTTCTGCGAGCAGGGCTTCGCCACGCGACAGACGCCGGTGCTCTTCGCCTACTCGCTGGGCAAGGCGCAGGAGGTGATCGCCCTGCTGCAGCGGCATGGCCTGCCCACGCTGGTGCACCCCGCGATCCAGGCGATCAACGCCGTCTACGCCCGCCACGGTGTGCAGTTGCCCGAGTGCGCGGGCTGGGATGCGCCCGCGGACGATCGCACCGTGATCGTCTGCCCGCCGCAGTCGCGCAAGAACCGGCTCTTCGGCGATGAGCGGCGCTTCCGCTTCGCCATGCTTTCCGGCTGGGCGATGGACTCCGGCGCGAGGTTCCGCTACCGCTGCGACGAGGCGTTCCCGCTCTCCGACCACTGCGGTTACGACGATCTGCTGCGCTACGTAGAGCTTTCACGGGCGCGCATGGTCTACACCCTGCACGGCTTTGCGCCGGAGTTCGCGCAGGATCTGCGCCGCCGCGGCATCGAAGCATTCCCCAGTGGCCAGGCGATGCAATTGCCCCTGCCGGGCATCGCTTGAGCCGGCGCGCCGAGTTTATTCCTGCCTGTGTGGCCGCCGCCGCGCTGGCGCTGAACGCGGGAGCCGGCGTGTGGGCGGCGCTGCCGCTGCACGGGTCGATGGGTCAGGAGTTCGCCTGGCCGAACGCGGCGTTGATTCTCGTTGGCGCGATCTCGCTGGCGGCAACCGGGCTGGCGATGCACGGCGCAGTGCTCCTCACGCGCCGCGCCGGCGTGCGTACACCGGTCACGGCGGGCAGCCTGGCCGGCGGCCTGCTCCTGCTGCTGGCCTTGCCGAACCTGACGCATCTCTGGCAGCTGACAGCGACGCTGATCCTCCTCGGCCTGGCCCGCGCCGCTGTGCTGGCAGGCGGCTGGCAACAACTGCGGCACGCCCTGCCGCGTGCCGGCGCCTGGCCGGCGCTCGCAGCGTCGTTGCTTGCCGGGCTTGGCGGGGTGACGCCGTGGCTCAGCGCGATCGTCTACCGCAATAGCTGGCGTGAAGGCGCCGCCGCCTGCGCCGGCCTCTTATTGCTGCTCGCCGCACCGCTGTCCTACGTATTGCTGCCCGGCCGCGAACCGGGGTGCGGTTGCCCGCGGCCTGGTGACCGGTGTTGATTGACAGGCTGCGCCGTCGATTCGGATACTTGTGTACAGGCAAAGCGATGCAGGCGCGGGGGGCATGGTCATGGCGATCGACACACGCGAGATCGAAGCGCGGGTTCAGGAGCTGAGCGGCCCTTCCGCGGCGGAATGGGGCGTGCGGGCACGGCCCGGCAAACGCGGCCTGACGCTCGACGACATTCGCATCGGATCGTACGGCGAGATTCCGGAGAGCACGCGCCGGGCGACGTACTTGCCGCGCGGCGCCGAGGCGCGGTCCGGTGTCGCCAGCGTGGGTTACACGATCCGCGATCGCGCCGACGTCTGGGCCGAGAACGCGACCTTCCTCTACGAGGAGGCGCTGCAGCGCCAGTGGTCCTCGGCGACGGATATTCCCTGGCGTGAGCTCAGCGAGTTGCCCGAGGACCTCGAACGCGCGATGTGCCAGCTCTGCACCTACCTGACCGAGGTCGAGTTCATCGCCGGCGACGTGCCGGGCAAGTGGATTCCGCAGATTCCCGCCGAGTACTTCGAGGCCAAGCTCTTCCTGTCGACGCAGGTGATGGACGAGGCGCGCCACTTCGACGTCTTTCGCAAGCGCGCCCTGGTGAACGGCGGCGGCCTCCTGCAAGAGACGGGCGCCGCCGGCCTGCGCAACATCATGGACGGGCGCGACTTCTCCGAGATGTCGGCGATCATGCACGTGCTCTCGGAAGGCTTCGTGCAGAGCCTGTTCCGTTGCGGCGAGTGGATCGGCCAAACCGACGTGGACAAGCGCATCTTTCGCATGTGCGCGCAGGACGAGTCGCGCCACCTGGCCTTCGGCGTGATGCACCTGAAGTACGTGCTGGAAAAAGAACCGGAGCGCCGCGAGGAGATCCACGCCTATCTGGATAAAGGCGAGGGCGTCCTCTTCACCGAGATCCAGGACAACGCGATGTTCGAGGCCGTAGCGCTGCTGCTGGGCGGCGGCCGGGACAAGATGGACCTCGGCGTACAAAAATTCCTCGCCGTGCGCAAGAAGCAGATCAACGAGTACGTCCACCGGCTCGATGTCGCCGGCCTTGGCGATCGGCGCGATCGACTGCCGGCCTTCTACTCGATGTTCCTGAACTGAGCGGCCCGCATCGCCCGGATCATCTCCTTCGTGCCGTACAACAGGCGAAGGAGAGATCTCGATACTCGCCGGCCGGGTCTGAAGGCGCGCCGGGCGCCTCGCACGGCTGGATACCACCGGCCTCGCTTCAAGCGCCGCGGCTGATGATCTGGCCTCCGAGCATGATCAACTTCGGGCTGGCCAGTACCTCGGGGTCGTTGCGCGGGTCCACCGGGTAGAGCACGAGGTCCGCCGGAGCGCCGGCTTCGATTCCCGCCACGCCAAGGTAGGATCTCGCCGCGCTGGAGGCGGCCGCCAGGGCATCCGCGGGCGTGAGGCCACTTTCTTGCAAGGCAGCGACCTCGCGCACGACGGCGCCCGGCGGCAGCACATCGGTGCCGGCGAGCACCGGCACGCCCAGCGCTCGCGCCCGCGGCAGCACCGTGCGCAGCCGTTCGAAGCAGGCGCGCAGCCACGCGGCGACATCCGGCTGGCCGCGATGCTCGGCACTGCGCAGCGTCGCCTGGAGGGCGGCCAGCGTCGGTGTCCAGGCGATGCCCGCGGCCGCCATCGCCTCGACCTGCGCGGCGTCCGCCTCCGTGGCGTGCTCGATGCAGTCCACGCGCGCGGCGACGGCGGCGGCCACCGCGGCGTGCGACATGGCGTGCACCGCGACCCGCGCGCCGGCCGCGTGCGCGGCTGCCACCGCCGCCGTCAGTCGTTCCGCCGAATAGTTGACTTCGCCACGATGCAGCGCCGGAATCGCGCCGTCGGAGGCGACGCGCGGCCAGTCGGCGATGATCTTCACCCAGGGCGCCAGCCGCGCCTGCCCCGCGGCCACTTCCGGCAGGCGTTCCGGCGTTGTCGGCCGTTGCATCCCGCCGTAGCCATCGGCCGGCGCGAGGTAGCGCCCCGCCGGCTGCACCTTTGGCAGCCCGTCGTCGTCGGGCAGCCCGATCGCCGCGTCGCTCACCGAGCCAATGTCGCGCAGCAGCAGCACACCGGCGGCGAGCTGGCGCCGCCGGTTCTCTGCCACCAGCTCGGCGCTGCCGCGCGGCAGACCGAGGCGGCCGAAATCGACGGTGAGATGCACGTGGCTGTCGACCAGCCCGGGGAGCGCAAAGCCACCGGCCGGGGCCAGTTCTCGTGCGCCGACCACCGGCGTGAAGCTGATGCGGCCGCCGGCGATCCATAAGTCGCTCGCGGCATCGCCGTAAGGCAGCAGCGTGGCGCGCAGGTGGAAGCTGGAATGCGCCATCCGGCCGCTCCTCCGCCTGGCAGCTCGTTCCCGCCGGGACATTGTGTCCGGGATATACGGTACACGAGCGCCCGTGTGGGTGGGAAAGATTGCTTGTGCCCGCCCGGCCGTGCTGAATGACTGCACCCGCTGGCGCCTCGTACGGCCGGCTTCGTACAATGCCCACGGCTGCCGAAGCTGGCAGCGGGAGGCGGATGATGGCGGCTCCGGAGGCCGCGCCGGCGAAGGTGCGGAGCTATCTCGACCGGCAGTTGAGCCGTCTCGCCTATCTGCGCGCCACGGGGCCGAATCCGTTCGACTACTTGCAGTGGGCGGACGAGAGCGGCAATATTCTGCGCGAGCTGTTCGGGGACGAATCAGACGAGTTGACGGCCTTCAGAATCGCCGTGATCGACAGCGGCCGCACCGCGGACCAGCGCGGCATTCTGGACAACATGTCGCTTGGGCTGCACGGCCCCTGGGGCATCTGGGCCAGGCTGGACCGAGCCGAGAGCGTGCTGCACCAGATCCAGCAGCGGTTCGGCCAGAGCGCGCCGGCCAACGGGGGCGCTTAGCCGCTCCCGTCTGCCAAGGCCAGCAACTCCCTCGCCCGCTGGTGCGCGGCATCGGCAACCGGCGCGATCAACGGGTCGGCCAGATCTTCGGCGCCCAGGGCCGAGCCTTCCACCTCGCCCAGCGCTCGGTAAAGCAAGCGCAACGTGCGCCAGCCGTCCTTCGGCGGCGGCAGCACCGCTTCCAGCACCTTCTCGGCCTGGATCGTGTGCTCGCGCAGATGCGCATCGAAGCGGTGCAGTTGAAAGCGCACGTCGGCCTCGTACCAGAACGAGACCGGCGCATTGAGCTCAGCATCGGCGGCACCGCTCAACGTGTGCAGGATGCGCTCGTGGAGCGCCGCGAAGCGGGCCAGCACCTCGGCCACCGTGCCGCTCGCATCCGCCTCGGGGCTACCCGAGAACGCTTCCGCGGGCGCCTTCAGCGGCGCATCATCCTTCAGGCGATGGCGGTCGAGCGCCCATGCGGTGACGGTGAGAAAGCCCACCTCGGCCTTCATGACGTGTCCAAGCAGATCGCGGAGCGGCCAGTCGCCGGGCGCCGGCGCGCGGTCGAAGTCTGCCGGTTCGGCGCGCAACAGCAGCGACTCCAGTTCCCGATAGGCGACCTGGTAACGGGCAAGATCGCGCTGCGCCTCGCTCGCCGGCCGGCGGGCGGCGTGGCGGGTCGACACGATGGCGTCGGACAGGGCGAGTAAGTCCTCGTACGTCCGGTAGAAGGCCCAGCGCACGTCGGCGGTCAGACCGCGCCAGGGCCAGTCCCGTTCCATCGCCGCGTCCGCGGTACGCCGTGCGACCGTCTGCCAGGCCGCCGCCGCGCGGGCGAGTTGAGTGTTGCACACGCCGTCCTCCCGGAAAGG
Organism: Dehalococcoidia bacterium; assembly: GCA_035310145.1. Taxonomy (NCBI): domain Bacteria; kingdom Bacillati; phylum Chloroflexota; class Dehalococcoidia; species Dehalococcoidia bacterium. Next base: position 78,609 of record DATGEL010000022.1, on the reverse strand, counting down.
CAGGCGCGCTGCAACCTGCCGACCGCGACAGTGTACCGCCGTCGCGTCGATTGCGGTCGTTCAGCGGCGCCGGCGTCGGCGGAGCGGTCGGTTTCGCGCACGAAGCGGATGCCGGCGCTGCACCGCCTGGCGCCAGGCCGAGTCTCGCGGGCTTTCTTCCGCCGTGGCTGGCTCGGGCCAATCCGGGCGCAACGAAAAGCCGCCCGCGGCCGCGCCGGTGGGGAACCGGGCGGCCGCTGGGGCGGCGGAAATGAGAGTGGGCGGCGAGGCGCAGCGGTTGCGGCGCCGGTCTACCAGTTGTTCGGTTCGCCGGCGGTCTCGAGCGTGGCGAGCGCGGCGATCACCTGCCGTCGCAGCTCCTTGGGCATCGGCAACGTGCTCTCGGTCTCGCGATGGTAGCAGCGCAGGCAGATGCAGTGCCCCGGAGTGGTGAGGGCGACCACGTCATCCAGCTCCGTGGCGAAGCGACAGATAGCGCATGTATACATCGTGTTCGTCCCTTCCGCGGCCCCGCCGCCTCTTGCCTGACTCAAGCATCGCAAAATGCCCGGCGCGCCGCAGCGGCCGGACGTGTGGTTGGGCGCTGGACATTGGCCGGTGCCGCGCGATGGCCGGATGGCCAGGAGGGGCGGTACCTCAGGACACACGAAAGCGGCCTCAGCGCCGGGCCGGATGGGCGGGCAACTGCGCCGTACCACGCGGGCGTCAGGAAAGGACCGTGACCTGTGACGGGTGGTGGCCGGTCGCGGTAAGCGCGACGTGGCAGGCAGCCTCAGTGGGGGCTGCAACGCTCGTCGAGCGCGTCGCGCAGCACCTTCCACGGCAGCAAGGCGCACTTCACGCGCACGGGAAAATTGGCAACGCCGCGCAGTGATTCGAGCGGGCCCACGTCGACGTTCGGCTTCACACCGGTCTTGAGCAGCTGCTCGAACGCGTCGAGCAGCTGCTCGATCTCGTCGCAGGTCAGTCCTGCGATCTCGTCGGTCATCATCGACGCCGAGGCCTGGCTGATCGCGCAGCCGCGGCCCCAGGCAGCGCCTTCGGCCAGACGTTCACCGTCGAAGCGCAGCTCCACCCGCACTTCGTCTCCGCAGAGCGGATTAAGTCCCTCGGCGCTGGCATCGGCGTGGCTGAGCGGGGCGGCGTGGTGCGGGCGGCGGTAATGCTCGACGATCTCGTCGCGGTAGACAGCTTCAAGGGCAGCTTCGGAGTTCACGGGCCTGACTCTTTCACGCCGCCGGCTCGCGGCTGCCGAGCAGTACGTCGACGGCGGCCAGCGCATCCACCAGGGCGTCGACCTCGGCCGGCGTGTTGTACAGGTAGAACGACGCACGCAGCACGGCAGGCACGTCCAGCACCTGCATCAGCGGCTGTGCGCAATGATGACCGGCGCGCACGGCGATACCCTGGTGGTCGAGGATCATCCCAACATCGTGGGGATGAAAATCGCGGTAGTTGAAGCCGAACACCGCGCCACGCTCGCCGGCGTTGCGCGGGCCGAACAGCGTTACCCCGGGCGCCGCCCCCAGCCGCTCGAGCGCGTAACGGGCGAGCGACTGCTCGTGCTCGCGTACCGCCTCCATCCCGACTGCATCCAGATAGTCAAGCGCCGCGTCGAACGCCGCGACGTCCGCGAAGTTCGGTGTGCCGGCCTCGAAGCGTGCCGGCGGCGGCGCGTAGGTGGACTTTTCCAGCGCGACCCGCGCGATCATCGATCCGCCGGTCTGGTACGGCCGCATCTGCTTGAGGATTGCCCGCCGGGCATAGAGCACTCCCACGCCGGTCGGCCCAAGCATCTTGTGGGCGGAGCAGGCGAAGAAATCGCAATCGAGGTCCTGCACGTTCACCGGCAGGTGCGGGGCGCTCTGGGCGCCGTCGACCAGGATCAAGGCTCCCCGGGCATGCGCGAGCGCCGCCAACTCCCGCACCGGCACGATCGTGCCCAGCACGTTCGACATCTGCGCCACGGCAACGAGCCGCGTGCGCGGGCCGATCACCCTCGTCGCCGAGTCGAAGTCGATCCGGCCCTCGGCATCAAGCTCGATGAAGCGCAGCGCGGCGCGGCGTCGCTGCGCCACCACCTGCCAGGGCAGCAGGTTGCTGTGGTGTTCGGCCGTGGTGAGCACGATCTCATCGCCTGGGTCGAGGTTGTCATGCGCCCACGTCTGCGCGACCAGGTTGATCGACTCGGTGGTGCCCCGTGTGAAGACGATCTCGTCGTCGTGGCCGGCGCCGAGGAAACGGGCTGCATGGGCGCGTGCGGCTTCATAACGCTCGGTCGCGTCTTGCGAGAGCGTATGCACGCCGCGATGCACATTGGCGTTGTGCTGCTCGTAAAACTCGACCAACGACTGAATGACCTGACGAGGCTTCTGCGTGGTGGCCGCGTTGTCGAGATAGACCAGCGGGTGGCCGTGCACCTGCCGTGCGAGGATGGGAAAGTCGGCGCGGATGCGCTCGCTGTCGAGCATGATGCTTCTCCGCCGCGACCAGCGACGGCCTCGGCTATGAATCCGGATCCACCAAGATCGCTCCGTCGCGGAGTTCGACCGTGTACGTGTGAACGGGCACCACCGCCGGTAACCTCAGCGCCTTGCCGGTGCGCACGTCGAAGCGGGCGCCGTGGCGCGGGCATTCGATCTGAACGCCGTCCAATTCGCCCTGGTCCAGGGGGCCTTCGTCGTGCGTGCAGACGTCGTCGATCGCGTAGATCGCGCCGTCCACGTTGCACAGCGCGATCGGCATGCCGTCGATCTCCACCACGTGGACCTTACCCGCCGGTACCTCGTCCAGCCCTGCGACGCGCTCGAAGGCCATCGTCCGAACCTCGCTACGCCAGCAGCAGCACGCGCTCGTCCACCGCGTCGCGCAGGCGCTGCTGCACCGACTCATCGGGCACGCGGCCGATCACCTGGTTGAAGAAGCCCGAGACGAGCAATTTTTCCGCTTCGGTGCGCTCGATGCCGCGCGACTGCAGATAGAACAGCTCTTCCTCATCAACGGGACCGACGCTGGCGCCGTGTGTGCAGCGCGTGACCTCGGAGGTGAGGATCTCCAACACGGGGTCCGAGTCGGCCTTTGCCCGATCGCTGAGCAGAAGGTTGCGGTTCACCTGGTTGGCCTGAGAAGCCGCTGCCCGCGGCCCCACACGCACGAGGCCGTAATAGATCGAGCGTGCGCGATCCGTCAGCGCGGACTTGAACAGCAGATCGCTGCTGGTGTGCGGCGCCTGGTGATCTTGCAAGGTGACGTAATCGAACTGCTGGCCGCGGCGGCCGAAAAAGAGGCCAAGCAGCTCGCTGCTGGCGCCTTCGCCGCGCATCACCGATTCGCCCGTCGCTTTCGCCAGCCGGCCGCCGAGGCCGATCGTGGCGAAGTTGAGGCTGGCGGCGCGGTCGAGCAACGCCCGCTGCGTGCCGAAGTGCGTGGCCGTGGCGCCCCAGCGCTGCAGGTTGACGTAGCGCACCCGCGCCCCCTCGTGCGCGATGATCTCGGTGACGCCGGCGCTGAGAATCCCCTGCTGCACCTCGGCCGAGCCGTACTCCTCGACCAGCGTGACCTGGCTGTTCGGCTCGGCCACGATCAACGCGTGCGGGAAGACGGCGATCGCGTCGCTCTCGGCCCAGAGCAGGCTGTAGAGCGGCAGCTGCACCTCGACGTCTTTCGGCACGTAGACGAAGACGCCGCCGCTCCAGAAGGCGCCGTGCAGCGCCGTGAACTTGTCCCGCTGCGCGGGCACGCACTCGGTCATGAAGTACATCTGCAGGAGATCCGGGTGCTCCTTGACCGCGCGGTCGATGCTGGTGAAGACGACGCCCTGGCGCTGCGCCGCTTCGAACAGGTCACCGCCGTGCGCGTGCGAGTCGAACTGCTGCAGCACGCCGGCCGCGGCGTCCTGTCCTGGCACGCTGAGCTGCGAGGAGGCAGCTACGCCCTGCGGCGGCCGCGCGTGCGGCGCGAAAGCGTCGAGCCTGAATCGCGAAATGTCGGTGTACTTCCAGGGGCGCTGGTCACGCGTCGGCAACGGTGTCGCCTCGTAGGCGGCGAAGGCCGCGAGCCGCTTCTCGCGCATCCAGTCCGGCTCGCCCTTCGCGCGGGAGAGCGTTTCGACAGCCTCGCGGGTAAAGCCGGGCGCGAAGTGCAGCTCCGCGTCGGTAACTGTGGTCATCGTTCCGTTCCTGGTTATGGCTTGCGGTGCGCTCGGCCCCCACCCCCATCCCCGCTCCCAATCCTGGGCGAGGGGCGCTCCTGGGGTGTTTGAGCGAGGGCGGATCGGGTAAGTCCGGCGGTGTTGCAGGCGCGAGGGGCGCATAGTGATGCGCCCGACAGGTGGCGGCCCCAGCCGCGCCTTCAGCCCGGCAGCCCCGTACCGAGACCTCCCCTTCTCCCAGGATTGGGAGAAGGGGCCGGGGGATGAGGGCCGCCGATTACCCCACCGAGCCTTCCATCTGCAGCTCGATCAGGCGGTTCAGCTCGACCGCGTATTCCATCGGCAGCTCCTTAACGATCGGTTCGACGAAGCCGTTGACGATCATCTTCGCCGCCTCGACCTCCGGGATGCCGCGGCTTTGCAGGTAGAACAGCTCGTCCGTGCCCAGCCGGCCGACGGTGGCCTCGTGACCGATCGTCACGCGCTTGGCATCGACCTCCATCGTCGGATAGGTGTCCGAGCGCGACTGCTCGTCGATCATCAGCGCGTCGCAGCGCACGCTGGCCGAGACGTCGTCGCAGCCCTCGTGAACCTTGAGCAGGCCACGGTAGCTGGTGCGGCCGCCGCCCTTGCTGATTGACTTGGAGACGATGTTCGAGGTCGTGTGCGGCGCGGCGTGGATCACCTTGCCGCCGGCGTCCTGGTGCTGGCCGTGGCCGGCGAAGGCGAGCGAGAGGATCTCGCCGTGCGCGCCCGGCTCCATCAGGTAGATGCTCGGGTACTTCATCGTCAGCTTGGAGCCGAGATTGCCGTCCACCCACTCCATCACGGCGTCCTGGTAGGCCGCAGCGCGCTTCGTCACCAGGTTGTAGACGTTGTTCGACCAGTTCTGGATCGTCGTGTAGCGCACGCGTGCGCCCTTCTTGACGATGATCTCGACCACGGCGCTGTGCAGCGAGTCGCTGGAGTAGGTCGGGGCGGTGCAGCCCTCGACATAATGCACCCAGCTGCCCTCGTCCGCGATGATCAGCGTGCGCTCGAACTGACCCATGTTCTCCGTGTTGATGCGGAAGTAGGCCTGCAGTGGGATATCGACGTGCACGCCCTTGGGCACGTAGATGAAGCTGCCGCCGCTCCACACCGCGCTGTTCAGCGCCGCGAGCTTGTTGTCGTTCGGCGGCACTACCGTGCCGAAGTACTCTTTGAACAGCTCCGGGTACTCTTTGAGCCCTTGGTCGGTGCCGACGAAGATCACGCCGAGCTTTTCGAGGTCTTCGCGGATGTTGTGATAGACGACCTCAGAGTCGTACTGGGCGCCGACGCCGGCCAAAAACTTCTTCTCCGCCTCGGGAATGCCGAGCCGGTCGAAGGTGCGCTTGACGTACTCGGGTACGTCCTCCCAGGAGCGGGAGCCTTCGTCCGACGCCTTCACGTAGTAGAAGATGTTCTCGTAGTCGACGTTATCGAGCTGGCCGTTCGCCCAGCCCGGATTCGGGTGGGAGCGGAAGTTCGCCAGCGCCTTCAGCCGGAACTGCGTCATCCACTCCGGCTCGCCCTTCATCTTCGAGATGCGCTCGACAAGCTCGGGCGTGAGCCCGCGTTCGGACTTGAAGACCGGCTTCTCCTCGTCGTGGAAGCCGTACTTATAGCCTTCGCCCTGGATCTGATCGATCGTCGTGGTGGTCATCGTTGCATTCCCTCCGCGTGCTGCCGGCCGAGCCGGGACGCCAGAGTATCGTTCGTGCAGAGTATTCGATCAGGCGGGCGCTGCCACGTTGATCAGCCAGTCGTAGCCGCGCTCTTCGATCTGTTTCGCGAGGTCGGCGCCGCCGGACTTGATCAGCCGCCCGTCCGCGAGCACATGCACCACGTCCGGCTTGATGTAGTTCAAGATGCGCTGGTAGTGCGTGATCAGCAGCACGCCCATCTCGGGGCCGGCCACGGCGTTCACGCCCTCGGCGACGATGCGCAGCGCGTCCACGTCGAGGCCGGAGTCGGTCTCGTCCAGCAGCGCAAGCTTCGGCTGCAGCACGCCCATCTGCAGGATCTCGGCCTTCTTCTTCTCGCCGCCGGAGAAGCCGTCGTTGACGTAGCGGCGAGCGAAATCTTCATCGACTTTGAGCAGCTTCATCTTCTCTTGAAGCAGCGTGCGGAACTGGCGCACCGGCATATCCTCACCGCGCGTCGCGTTCACGGCGCGGCGCAGGAAGTTGACCATGGTCACACCGGGGATCGCCGTCGGGTACTGGAAGCTCAGGAAGAGCCCGCGCCGCGCACGCTCGTCCGGCGGCAGGCCGAGCACGCTCTGGCCGCGGAAGCGGATCTCGCCGCCGGTGACGGTGTAGCGCGGGTGGCCCATCACCGTGTTGGCGAGCGTGCTCTTGCCCGAGCCGTTCGGCCCCATCAGCGCGTGGATCTCGCCCTCGTTCACCGTCAGGCTGACGCCCTTGACGATCTCCTTGTCATCGATTGCGATGTGCAGGTCGCTGATCTCCAGGAGTGGTTGCTTCTCGGTCATCGAGTCTCGCTTCCCGTCCTTATTCCGTGGATTGTGGCCGCCGCGCGGCCGGCTCGCTTGTCTATGCCACCGGCACCGGCACGGCGCCGACCAGATACTCGCAGCAGGTGCGGCCATCGACAATGCGGCCGATCTGCTCCACCGGCGTCTCCAGCAGCAGGCTGATCGCTCGCTGCTCGGAGCGGCAGACCTCTTCGGAAGCCAGCGCCGCGCGGCGGTAGGGGCAGCAGGAATTGATCAGGTGCACACCATCTTCGCGCACCTCGAAGTCGTCCAGAATCCCCTCGCGCGCAAGGGTGGCGACCAGCGAGGCGGCGCGTTCCTCAATCGTCTCGCCGGAGATGCTGGCGCGGTGCTCGTCCGCCAGGTGCTCCGACATGCGCGCCAGCAGCGTTTCGGTCAGCCGGCCAGCGGCGCCGGAGTCGTCGTCCAGCGCCCGCAACTCCGCCAACAGCCGTTCGACCAGGCGCGAGTAGCCGGTCGAGGCCTGCTCCCGCGCCCGCTCGGTGAGCGTATAGACGAAGTAGGGCCGGCCGGTGTGCTGGCGCACGCTGCGGAACTCGACCAGCCCCTCGGCATTCAGAATGTCGAGATGCCGGCGCACGGCGGGCTGGGCGATGCCGAGCAGGGCGGTGAGCTCGGCGACGGTCAGTTCACCGCGCTGCCGCAGCAGATCCAGCGCCTGCTCCCGCGTGCCCTTCATGCCCCGCAACCCTTCGCCCACTCGTGCCGTGCTTCACGATCAGCATAGCGCCCAGCGCCGCCCGATTCAATACTAACCGTGCTTTTAAATAGCTTTTGTTCTAAAAGGCCGAGCAGAGGGACCGAACTCATTCCTCGTAGCGCAGCGCCTCGGCGGGGTCGATGCGGCCCGCCTGCCAGGCGGCGAACAGGGTCGTGCTCAGCGCCGGCGCGCCGGTTGCCTGTTCTGGCGGTTGACGCCGCGTGCACTATTATACGAAAATACGTATTGTGAGCGATGATGAGTGGGTGCTCGAGTTCTACCTTGACGCTCGCGGCAGTAGCCCGGTCGAAGAATTCCTCGATTCGCTCGACCTCAAGACGCGTGCCCGCTTCCTTTGGTCGCTGGAGCAACTGCGCGTGAGAAATGTGAGCGCACACTTCCCGCTCGTCCGCCATCTGGAGGAGCACCTCTGGGAACTGCGTGAGGAGAGTCGGACCAATATCTACCGGGTGATCTACTGCTTCTTCACCGGCCGCCGGATCGTGTTGCTGCACGGCTTCCAGAAGAAGACGCAAAAGACGCCGGCGCGTGAACTTGATACGGCGAGGCGGCGGTACGAGGACTGGTTGCTTCGGCAGGAGTCACGGAGAGAACGCAATGGCCACTCAACCTGAAATCGTGTCGGATGGCGCGCGGCGCTTTCACGAGTACTGGGTCCGGCAGATGGCCGATCCCGCCTTTCGGGAAGCGTATGCGGCAGAGGCGGCCAGCAAACAGCTCTGGCTGCAACTCGTCGAGGCGCGGCAGGCGGCTGGTCTGACCCAGGCGGAATTGGCGCAGCGGCTCGGCGTATCGCAGGCACAGGTCGCGCGGGTCGAAAAGCGTGGCTACAACTCCTACACGCTGAAGACGCTGCGCCGCTATGTGCAGGCGCTAGGAGGCGATTTCACGCTTGAAGTCGCCGTGCGTTGTCGGACGCCTGCAATCGCTGCCGCCGAGTGATAGATCGGCTCACTCGTAGCGCAGCGCCTCGGCAGGGTCGATGCGTCCGGCCTGCCAGGCGGCGAACAGGGTCGTGCTCAGCGCGGAAAGATAGGCGACCAAGGCGATCAGGCCGACCTCGCCCCAGGGCACGCGCAACTTCAGCTCGCGGAAGTCATTGGAGAGGAAGATCACGACGTTGCGCGCCAGCAGCACGCCAAGCCCCACACCTACGGCCACGCCCAGCAGCGCGATCAGCGAGACCTCGAGCAGGAAGCTGACCTGCACCCAGCGCCGCCGCAGGCCGATCGCACGCAACATGCCGATCTCCTGCCGTCGCTCGACCACGGCCCGCGAGCTGATTACGCCCAGCGCCGCCATACCGGAGACCAGACCCAGCCCCACGAACCCCTCCAGCAGGTAGTTCAGCAGTCCGCGCACGGTTTCCAGGTTGCGCAGCCCTTCGCCTCCTACGCTGGTTTGCAGCCCCTGCAGCGCGAACGAGAGGTCGAGACCGAGCGCCGCCTGGCCGGGGTCGCGGCCGGCGCGCGTCTGGAAGTAGAACGAGGTCGGCACAGCGGTCTGCGCGGAAGCCGTCGCCACGTTCGAGCGCAGCGTCAGCAGGCCGGAAGGAAATGCCTCGCGGTCGTCCACCACGCCGATCACGGTCAGTCTCAACGGCTTGCCGGACGTGTCGCGCAGCCAGAGCCTGTCCGGCTGGAACAGCGCGTCTCCCGGCTTCGGGGCGCTGAGCCCGACCGAGCTGTAGCCCGTGCCATCGGGCAGGCTGCCGATCGCCACGACGGCCGTGCCGGGCTTTGCCGCCAGCGCGTCCCACACGGCGCCGTCCGAGGGGTAGCCGTCGGCGCGGGCGCTGAGCCGCAGCCGCGTGCCGCGCAGCATCCCCTCGTCGGCGAGGTGTACCGTCGCCGTGTGCCAGCTCGCCGCCTTGCCCGAAGGTTGCACGACCTCGGCCGAGATCGTCGCGTTGCTGCCCACGCCGCTGAATTCGTCGGGCTTCGTCGCCGGCGCGTTCTGCAGCGCCGCGTTGATGTCCATCAGGTTTGCGCCTTCGGGCGCGGTCGCGCTGATGTCGTAGCCGACGGGCGGCCGCTCGCGAATCACGTACGCCTGATGGGCGCTTTCCAGCAGCACGGCCGAAACGACCATGGTGAACACGACCAACGAGAACATCGCCACCGCCATGCCCGTGCGGAAGCGATGCTGCAACGGGTAGGCGACTGCCATCTTCACCGCCGCCGTGGCTGCGCCGCCGCGCCGCAGCAGGCCCGCCAGCCCTTGCAGTGGCCCGGCCAGGTTGAAGGCGAGCACGATCACCACGCCGGCGACCATCATCACGCCGGAGAGCGCGAACGCCTCAATCCGACTCACGGCGAGATGATCGTGCCGCTGGATCCAGAAGGGCGGTGGGAACGACCAGAAGACCGTGAGACAGGCCCCTGCCACGGTCCAGGCGGTCCGCTCGACCGGGCCGTGCGGCAGGCGCGCGAGCAACAGAAGCCAGCGCAGCAGCAGCGCCCCGCCTAGCAGCGCCAGCGAGACGCCCAGCGCGAAGACCACGTACTGGCGCCGGGCATGGCCGTAGCTGAGCATAAACAGCCCGAGTCCCGCCGGAACGACGCCGCGCACGCTCAACATCGCCGGCAGGGTCAGCACAGCCTGGGCTGCGCTCATGAGCAGGCCCGCCGCGCGCCGGCCGCCGCCCGCTCCGAGCGAGCGCAGCCCGCCGCCCAACGCCGCCAGGCGTAAACGCGCCTCGCTCGCTACGCCCTCGCCGAGGCCGGGCGTGGCGGGGATGCCACGGATCGCCTCGACGATGTTGACACGGCTCACGCGCCAGGCGGAGACGAGCACGGTGGCGAAGGTCACCAGCAGGCCGAGGCAGAACGCGATCACAAGGCTGCGCGCGCTGATCGTGCCCTGCACGCCGATGCCGTAGCCCGACAGCGCATGCGCCACCAGTCGCACCACGGCCGCGGCGACGAGCACGCCAACCGCCACCCCAAGCAACGCCGAGGCGAGGTCGTACAGCATACCCTCGAAGGCGAAGGACTGCACCAGGTGCGAGCGTTGCAGGCCCACGGCGCGGGCGATGCCCATCTCGCCGCGACGCTCGGCCGCCAGCATCACGAAGACGAGGAAGACGAGCAGCAGGCTGGCGGCGATGCTGAACAACCCCAGCACCAGGAAGCTGCTGGTCAGAATGCTGCCGTACTGGTTCGCCTGGTCGAGCGCGCTCTGCTTCACCTCCACCACGGTGAGCCGATTGAGGTTGCGCAGGACACGGCCCGCGCGGCCTTCGCGGGTGGGGAGGAACGAAGCGGTGGCCCGCAGGGTGCCCGCGACCTGCGGGTCGCCCAGCAGGTAGATCAGGTGGTCGCTGACCTTGCCCTGCTGGACGGTGTGCAGTAGATCGCGGATCTGCGCCTGGCCGGGGCCGTTGCGCCGCGCGATCAGGCCGTTCAGCACGCTGCGGCCGTTGCTGCTGTCCAGCGCCTGCAAGACCTGCGCGGCTGCGTCGTGGTTGACCAGCGCCTTGCGCAGGTCGAGCGCGGCCTGCCGGCTGCACGCTGCGCCGGCCGAGCAGCGGTTGACGACCAAGATCTGGTTGATCTGCCCTTCTTCGCCGCGCAACTGCTGCATCGCTGCAAGTGAGAAGAAGATCGTGGGCTGGGCGCCGGCCAGGTCGCCGTTCTGCACGACGGCCGCGACAGCCAGCGTGGTAGGCGCCGGCGGCGTGCCGGGTTTCGCGTCCGGCGGCGCCAGGTAGACTTGCAGCCGCTGGCCTCCACCGCTGCCGAGCAGATCCGCGGCGGCCTGATTCAGATAGACATCCGTTGCGCCCAGCGCCGCGACTTCACGCACCGCGCCGGCTGTGTCCTTGAGCGGCGAGAAGCCCGCTGGCATCCGCGGCGGCAAGGCCAGCAACCCGACCCCGGGATGGATCAACTGCGAACCGTCTGCGGCGGCGGGCGCCTGTTCCAGGATGGCCGGCATCACGCCGGCGATCGCGTGGCTCTTGCTCGCGGCCGCGCTCACGGTCTGGAACTGCTCCTGGTCGAAGTACGGTGTGCTCACCTGCATCAGCCCGCCGCCGGAGGCGAGGTTGTCAAGGCTGCGGCGCGTGATCTGAGTTGGATCGTTCGGCGAGGCGGTCACGGTTTCGTCCACGCGGCCGATGCTGCCCGAGATCAGCGAGCGCACGGTCAGCGTCATGGCGTCGCCCGTGGAGAAGGCGGTGGCGATCACGACGGTGCTGAGCATCAGCCCGATCACGATCACGACGGAGCGCAGCGGCCGGCGCGCTGCGTTGCGCAGGCCCAGCTTCAGCAGCGTGCGCCGCCGCAGGCCGAGCACGGCCAGCAGGACGAGCACGAGCGCCGACAGCACGATAAGGAATCGCGCCAGGTCCGTGGTCGAAACGCCGAACAGTGAATCCATGCGCTACTTCGCGCTTTCGATCGCTTGCCAGAAGAGATCGGCCAGCCGGCCGTAGCCGGCGCTCGTCGGATGCAGGCCGTCGGCGCTGACCAGGCCCGCGCGATCCTTCACATCCTTGAGATCGCCCCAGGCGGTGTAGACATCGACCAGCGTGGCGCCCTGCTCTCGCACGATGCGGCCGATCGCCGCGTTCCAGCCACGGACCTGCGTGTCGAGCGCAGCCGGGTCACGGCCGTTGAACGCGGGCAGCAGCCGGAGATCCGGGAGATTGCCGACGTAGAGCTTCGAGCCCGTCTGGCGCAGGCCGCTGAGCACGCCGCTCAGGTTGGCGGAGAAGGCATCGAGCGAGACGTTCTGCTCGATGTCGTTGACGCCCAGCCAGACCGCGGCCAGCGTCGGCGCGGCGTCTGCCGCGACCGGCAGCTCCTGCTCGAGTGCCTGTTGCGCGGTGGCGCCGCTGATGCCCAGGTTCACCACGCGACTGCCGGAGGGCAGCTTGCCGCCCAGGCGTGCCACCCAGTTGTCCGAGTCGGGATTCGTGGCGCCGATGCCGACCGCGTCGGAGGCGCCGATCGCCACGAGCACCTGCGCGTGCTCCCTGCTGACGGGGAGCATCGACGAGGCCGGGGGGCTCGCTGCCCGGCAGCCAAGCAACAGCACGGAAAGCAGCGCGAGCCCGGCCAGGCTCGCCTTCACCACACCACCCACGCCCATACCCCAGCCGAACCACGGACCGCCGCGCGCACCCGCCGTGCTGCCATGCTCTGTAATAATACGTCAACATGGGCCGTTGCCAATGGGGGCGCTATACTCGGGGCAGCGCAAACCGACTAAATCGTGACCGCGCGACGCTGGAAGGCGGCATGAAGGTAGAAGTACAGGTTTCCTCATCCTGCGCGCACCGCGACGCCACGCTGGACGCCGTGCGGGCCGCGATGGCCGAGGCCGGCATCGCCGGCGATCCGCAGATCGTGAGCGTGGGCGACTATGAGCAGGCGAAGGCGCTGCGCTGCTTCGGCAGCCCGACCGTGCGCGTGGACGGCGTCGACGTGGAGTACGGCGATCGCGAGCCGGAAGAGTTCACCACCGGCTGCCGCTACTACAACAGCCCGGAGGGCTGGGTGCCGGTGCCGCGCAAGGAACTGGTGCTGCGCGGCATCGACACGGCCAGGCGCCGGGCCGAGCGTGCGGCGAAGCCGTCTTAGCCGCGGCGGCGGCGCGCTCGGCTCCGAAGCGATGTAGCGAGCCCGGTCACGACCCTCGCCAGGCGGCGACCGCGAGGCAGACCCAGCCGGAGATGAACGCCAGGCCGCCCAACGGCGTCACCGCGCCCAGCCACTTCAGGCCGGAGAGCGAGAGCACGTAGAGGCTGCCGGAGAAGAGCACGATCCCGGCGCAAAACAGCCAGCCCGCCGCCGTGCTCCAGCCTCCGCCCCAACGCTGCGCCGCGTAGGCCACGGCCAGCAGCCCCAGCCCGTGGTAGATGTGGTAACGTGCCGCCGTCTGCCAGACCTCCAGGTCGTCGGCGGAGAGGCGTTGCTTGAGCGTGTGGGCCGCGAAGGCTCCGGCGGCCACGCCCAGCGCCAGCAGCAGGGCGCCCGCGGCGAACCAGGCCTGTTCCATCGTTCGTTCGCGCCTTCGGCCGGGAGTGGCCGGCCGCTGCTCATCGAGTTCCTGTTCGGGCTGGAGCGGCCGCGAACCACGGTGTGTCTGCAATGTGCCCCTCGCTCCGCCCACGCCGGCCAGCCTGTCGCCGCATCGTCGCCTACTTCGCCGGGCGCACGGTGCCGGCTTCGACCAGGCCCGCGTAGGTCGGGCGGGGCATCTGCACGAACTCACGCGAGTAGACGTAGCCGGAGCCGCTGAGCCGGCCCACCGGACGGAAGCGCGAGGCATCGACGCGGCCGTTGACCAGCACCGACTCGGCCACATGAAAGCGCAGTACCTCGCCGATCACGACGTGATTCGGGCCGCGGCCAACCTCGATGATCTGCGTCACGCGGCACTCAAGGCTGGCCGGCGCCTCGAGCAGGCGCGGCGCCCGCACCAGGTCCGAGGCCACGGCGGTCAGGCCAGCAGCCGCGAACTCGCTCTCGCCAGGGGGAAAGTCGGCCGAGGTGAGGTTCATTGCCTCGGCCAGCTCTTCGCTCACCACGTTGACCACGAAGTCGCCGGTGAAGCGGGCGTTGCGCAGCGAGTCTTTGACGCCGCTGCTGGAGAAGAACACCGTCGGCGGGTCGGCCGAGAGCACGTTGAAGTAGCTGTGCGGCGCGATGTTGGCCACGCCCTGGTCGCTAAGCGTCGATACCCAGCCGATCGGCCGCGGCACGACCACCGCGTTGATCAGCTGGTAGGCGTCGTTCGGGGCCATCGCCTCCGGGTCGAAGGCGCGGTGGCGGGCAGCGTCGGTCATGCGGTTCGCTCCTCGGGGTGCGGGCCTGCGGCCGCTTCGTTCTCACTCTACCCCCCTCCCTTCCCCCGCACGAGTGACCGCCCTGCCCGTAGCTGTCAGCTCCTTGCGAGCACGCATGCGGCGGTTCTACGGTGAATGGCGGGGCGGCTGCCGTGAAAGCGGCCCGAGGAGCCGGGCAAGATGGGCGCACGCACGGGCGCGGATTACCTCGCTGGCCTGAAGGCGACGGGACGCGACGTCTGGATCGGCGGCGAGCGGGTTGAGGATGTCACGGTGCATCCCGCCTTCCGCAACGGCGCTCGCTCGCTGGCGCGCCTCTACGACATGCAGCACGACCCGGCGTTACGCGACGAGATGACCTACGTCGAACGTACCTCCGGCGAACGCTGCGGCGCCTCCTTCCTCATTCCGCACACACAGGACGAGCTTTTGCACCGCCGCCGCATGATGTACCGCTGGGCGGCGGACACCGGCGGCATGATGGGGCGCACACCCGATTATCTCAACAGCAGTTTCATGGCCTTTGCCGCCGCGGCCGACTACTTCGCCGGCGGCGACCGCGACTTCGCCGGCAACGTGCGCCGCTACTACGAGTCGATCCGCGGCCGCGATCTCTGCCTCACGCACACGCTGATCAACCCCCAGGCGAACCGCGCCGCCGGCCCCGCCGCTCAGGCCGATCCACATCTGACCGCCGCGGTGATCAAAGAGGACGACGCGGGCATCGTCGTGCGCGGCGCTCGCATGCTGGCCACACTGGCGCCGCTGTCGGACGAGCTCGCCGTCTTCCCGTCGACCGTGCTCAAGGGTCAGCCGGAGGACCGGCCCTACGCCTTCGCCCTCGCGGTGCCCTGCGACGCGCCGGGGCTGCGCTTCATCTGCCGCGACAGCTTCGATCTCGGCCGGCCGGTGTTCGACCAGCCGCTGGCGGCGCGTTTCGAGGAGATGGACTGCGTGGTCATCTTTGACGATGTGCACGTGCCCTGGGAGCGTGTCTTCCTGCTGGGCGACGTGGAGAAGTGCAACGGCGCTTACGGCCGTACGAACGCGATCGTGCACATGATGCACCAGGTGGTGACCAAGAACGTCGCTAAGGCCGAGTTCATCCTGGGCCTGGCCAGCCTGATGGTGGAAACGATCGGCGTGGACGGCTTCCAGCACGTGCAGGAGAAGGTCGCCGAGATCATCACCTATCTGGAGACGATGCGCGCCTGCCTGCGCGCCGGCGAGTCCGACGCCGCCCTGGATGAGTGGGGCGTGCTCTGCCCGGCGCGGGCGCCGCTGGACATCGCGCGCAACGTTTTTCCGAAGATGTACCCGCGCATGATCGAGATCCTGCAACTGCTGGGCGCCAGCGGCCTGATGGCGACGCCGAGCGAGGCGGATCTGGAAAGCCCGATCGGCGGAGACATCGAGCGCTTCTACCAGGCGGCGAATGCGGGTGGGCGTGAGCGTGTACGGCTGTTCCGGTTGGCCTGGGATGCGGCGGTCAGTTCGTTCGGCTCTCGCCAGGTGCTGTATGAACGCTTCTTCTTCGGCGATCCGGTTCGCAATTACAGCACACTGTTTGCGACCTACGACAAAGAACCCTACAAAGAGCGAATCCGCCGATTTCTCCAGCGCGAAGACTGAGCGCGGAGCAACGGATTTGCAACCTTGATCCGCTGTGCTATGATACCGCGCGGTATCGGCGTCGCATCCGCCCGCCGAAGGGGAAGCCCTGCCCCTGCCGGACGCTCGATGGCCGAAGATTGACCGAAAACGTGGCTGGAGGCCGTCGAGTGCCCTTCGCAGACAAGACGCTCACCTGTGCTGACTGCGGCACGTCCTTCGTCTTCACAGCGGGTGAACAGGAGTTCCACGCGACCAAGGGGTTCACGAACGAGCCGCGCCGCTGCGCGAGCTGTCGCGCCGCGCGCCGCGCCTCACGCTCGCAGGGCGAGGGATACGAGGGCGGCGGCTACTCGTCGGAGCCGCGTCGCGAGATGTTTACCGCCGTCTGCGCCTCCTGCGGCAACGAGGCGCGTGTGCCCTTCGAGCCGCGACTCGATAAGCCCGTATACTGCTCGGACTGCTTCCGTTCGCAGCCACGGCAGTCGAGCTACAGCGGCTCGCGCGGCGATCGCTGGTAGAACGGCTCGCCGCTGCCTGGTTTCACCCGATGGGGCTGCCGGAGCAAGCAGTCTGCGACGGGCGCCTGCCGTGGGCCGGCCGGCACCTGCTCGCGTGAGGCGCTGGGCGGGCTCTGTGGAGACACACCGTCACTTCTAAGCGCCTAGCAACGCCGCGCGGAGTCAGGCGGGCGGGCGCTCGGCGAGCAGCAGGGCGCAGCCGCGCGCCCACTGCGCCCAGCGACCGTAGGTCTGTTGCAGTTCCTCGGCCGAGAAGCGCTCCTGACAGGCGAAGGGGGCGTCCGGCCAGCCCACGGATACCAGCAGACCGCCTCCGGAGTCCGCCTCGACCCAGGCCGCGATGCCGGGCGCGAGCGGGAAGATCTCGTCCATCAGCCGCGCGCGCAAAATCTGGTGTGCCGCAGGGAAGCGACGCCAGAGCGGCTCACGTGCGGAGGCTGCGGTCATGGAGACAGCGTAGCTGATCTCCTGACACGATACTCTGCCATATTTCTGCAAGTACGGTGCGACAGAGCTTGCAGATTGCGCCGCCGTGTTGCACACTTCACTCTTCAGCCGTGCGTCTGACAACACCGGCAGTGAACGTTTGCATCAGAAAATGGGTGCACGGCAGCAGCCCGATCGGGCCCGGCGCCGCGTTCATCTATGCAGACGGGCAATACGGAACGGCCGCGGCCAGGCCGTCTTGCCGCGATCGATGGGAGGTGCCAGCGTGCAGCAGGTGCTCGAATGCGCTCTCGAAGCGGACGGCATGGCCGAGATGGCTGAGCCGTCGGCGCGGTCGCCCCGTACGGGCGGACGGATGACCGAAGCAGAGCGCCGCCGCCGCCTCGACGTGTGGGCGGAGTTCGTCAACGATGAGCTGGAAGCGCGCGCCATGCGGCCGGCGCAGCTCGCCGTCTATGCCAACGTCAACGCCAGCACAGTCAGCGTTTGGCGGCACCGCAAGTCGCTGCCCGACCGCGAGGCGGTGGTCGGTGTGGCCCGCTGCTTCCGCCTGCCGGTTGAGTTCGTTGCGGAGAAGGCGGGTATGCTGCCGCCGGCGCCGCAGCGCCCGCTCAGCCGTATCGAGTCCGACCCCGAGTGGCGCGCCCTGCTCGCCGACATCGATCGCCTGCCGCACGAGCAGTTTTGCAGCGTGAAGCAGGCCCTGAAGCTGGCGCTGCACGGCCCGCGCCGCCGCGCCGTCTAGACCGTCGCCCCCCGCCGCTACGCACCCGTTTTGGCCCTGCTAGGTATGCCGACCTCGCTGAGGAAGCCGAGCAGGGCGTCGTTGAAGGCCGCTGGCTGGTCGATGTTCGAGGCGTGGCCGGCGTTGGCGATCACCACCTTGCGTGCGCCGGGAATCTTGGCCGCCATGTAGTCCGTGCCGGCCAGATAGGGCCGGTCGTTCTCGCCGACGATTATCAGCGTCGGCACGCTGATCTGCGGCAGCCCCTCGATCACGCGTGCGTCGAACTGTTTGAGCATGCCGCGCGCCGCGTTTGCCAGCCCCTGTGGCGTGCGGTGGCCGGCCGCCGTCTGCGCGACCTCCGGGCTGCGCCCCAGCGCCTCGAAGCCCCGCGTCTCGAGGGCGACGGCGCGTTGTTCGGCGGTTTCATTCCATTGCTCGCGTGCCGTGGGGTTGCGGTACCCCGGCCCCGTGTCGCAGAGCACCAGGGCGCGGCAGCGTTGGGGGTGCGCCTGCCAGAAGCCGAGCGTCATGTAGCCGCCCAGCGACAGGCCGCCGATCACCGCCTGCTCGGCGCCCTCCGCGTCCAGGATCGCGGCGATGTCGGCCACCGTCTCGGCCTCGCTGTAGGCGTCGAGCTGCGCCGGGCTGTCCGTGCGGCCGTGTCCGCGCATGTCCCAGGTGATGAAGCGGTAGCGGCTGCCGAGCGCCTCGCGCTGCGGCTGCCACATCTGCGCGGTCGCCGAATACCCGTGGGTGAACAACACCGGATAGCCCTCGCCCTCCGCTTCGTAGTAGATCTTCACGCCGCCGCGATCGATTGTCGGCATCGTCTTCCCCTTGGGCCGGCACAGCCTCGGCCAGCGCTCAGGCTAGGCAGCGCGTCGATGGCTGTCAAGCGCGGCAGCTCGCCGTGCGACTGCCGGCGAACGTTGCCACACCGTTTCTGGACCGGGGTATATTCCATTGCTAGCATGGTGCAACAGAGGGCGTGGCGGCGGAGGCGAAACGAGGATGGCGATCCGACCGATCCGCATCTTGGGCGAGCCCGGCGACGACGTGCTGCGGCAGCCCGGCGAGCGAATCGAGTGCATCGACGGTTCGCTGCAGCGGCTGATCGACGACATGATCGAGACGATGCGCGACGCGCCGGGCGTCGGGCTCGCGGCGCCGCAGATCGGCATCGCTCTGCGCCTGGTCGTGATCGAAGTGCCGGAGGTGCCCGCATTCGCCCTGATCAACCCTGAAGTGGTGCGTACCACAGGCCAGCGCTGGATCGAGGAAGGCTGCCTCTCGATCCCCGGCTACCGCGGAGACCTCTTCCGCTCGGTGAAGGTGACGGTGAAGGGGCTCGACCGGCAGGGCCGCCGCGTGCGCATCCGCGCCGCCGACGATCTGCTGGCCCAGGCGCTGGAGCACGAGATCGATCACACCAACGGCCTGCTGTACGTCGATCTGCTGGGCGGCACGGAGCATCTGCACCGCATCGATCTCGATGAAGCCGAGGAGGAAGAGGCGCCGCCGGCCGACGAGCCAGACGCGGAGCAGCGACCTTCGGCTCCACGGCGGCGTCGCGGGCAGGCGCCGCTGGTCTATGTGGCCCGCCATCGGCTGCGCGGGCGAGCGGGCGCGGCCGGCCCGCGCTCACCACGACGGCGCTAAGTTGCGCCGGTTGCTGGACTAAGGGGTACACTTTGGCGCACAGTACGCGCAGGAGGCGGCGATGCCGGTGTATCTCTTTCGCTGCACGACCTGCAGTGAGACGTTCGAGCGCTGGCGACCCGAGCGGCGCCGTGATGACCCGCTGACCTGCGCCCGCGGACACGACACCGTGGCGCGGCTGCCGGGCCTCGAGCCGCGCGAGGGTGAGGGTGGCACGCCGTCGCTGGGGCGGCCGCCGGAGGCGGGCCAGCCCACCTGAGCGCCCGGCGCTAGCGGGCGTAATCCACGGCGCGCGTCTCACGCACCACGGTCACCCGGATCTGGCCGGGATATTCCAGCTTCTCCTGGATCGTGTCGCTCACAGCGCGGGCCAGGCGCGCCGCGCCTACGTCGTCGATCTGCTCAGGTTTGACCAGAATGCGCAGCTCGCGTCCCGCCTGGATGGCGAAGGCGCGCTCGACGCCGGCGAAGCTGTGCGCCACGTCTTCCAGCGCTGCGAGCCGCGCGAGGTAGCGCTCGAGCGACTCGCGCCGGGCGCCGGGGCGGCCGCCGCTGATCGCGTCGGCCACGATCGTCAGCCGCGCTTCAAACGTCTCCGGCTCGATCTCCTCGTGGTGCGCCGCGATGCAGTGCACGATCGCCTCCGGCATACCGGCACGGCGACAGATGTCGGCGCCCAGCATGGCGTGCGTGCCCTCGGTGTCGCGGTCGATCGCCTTCCCCAGGTCGTGCAGCAGGGCGCTGCGCCGCAGAATGTAAACATCCGCGCCGAGTTCGAACGCCAGCATGGCGCCGATGCGCGAGGTTTCGATCGCATGTTGCAACTGGTTCTGGCCATAGCTGGTGCGATAGCGCAGCCGGCCAAGCGTCTTCAGCACCTCGTCGGGCAGATCCTTGCAGGCCGCCTCGGTGGCGGCGATCACTCCTGCCCGCTCGATGCTGGCGGCGACGTCACGCTGGGCGCGTTGAATGATCGCTTCGACCTTGCCGGGGTTCATGGCGCCGTCACGGATCAGCCAGGTCAGCGCCGTACGCGCGATCTCGCGCTTAACCGGGTCGAATCCGGCGAGCGAGATCGCCGGCACCGCGCCGGGCACGTCTTCGATCGCCAGTTCACAGCCGGTGGCGGCTTCGATGGCGCGTAGCGTATGGCCGTCGCGGGCCAGCAACTTCTGCCGCGCGTCGTCCGAGGCGGCGTGCAACGGATCGGCAGCCGGGTCGGGAACCTCCGGCGGGTCCAGCCGCTGGATGGACGCGGCGATCGCGCCGCGGGCGCGGCGTTCGGCGTCCGCGGTCATCGCCGTCTCGCCGGCCCGCAGCCGGCGCTCATTGTCCTCGCGCAACTCCTGCTCGATCGCGGCCAGCGCCTGATCCTTCGCCTGCACGAGTGTGACACCGGCTTGCCGTTGCAAGGCCTCCACCCGCTGCTCGCTCAGCTCTGCCAGCATGGCCTCGACCGCTTTGCGGTCGTCTGCGTGCCGGCGCAGCGCGGCCTCACGTTCGTCCAGCGCCGCGGCGCGTGCCGCGATGCGCTGCTGGCGTTCTTCCAGCCGTTGTGTTGTCTCCGCCAGGTTCTCGCGGTGCGCCTGCTCTTCTTCAAGCCCGCGCTCGCGGAGCGCGGCGGCGTCATGCCGCGCCCGGGCAATGATCTGCTCGCCTTCGGCCTGCGCCGCCGCCGTCACCTCCGCCAGGGCGCGCTGATCGGGCATCGGCGGCGATGGTGCCGTCACGGGCGCCGCTCGCCGTCGGCCGAGCGTCCGCAGCCAGTTGAGGATTCGGATGGGAATCATCGCAAGCCTACATGGTGGCCGGTATCGGTGTCGCCCGCGGCAGCGTGTGCGTCAGCGTCGGGCGCCGACACCGGCCGCGTCGGCGCCGGCGATGCCGCCGACGTTATCGTAACCCGAAATAAATGTCTCGGCACGCTTCTCCTCGGGGTAGAAGAGCTGGCGACGGATCTTGCCCAGGTCGTTGCCGAGCAGGTGAATCGAAATCGAGGGCGTATCCGACAGCGTGCTGATGATGTGAATGTCATCAACCGGCGGCAGCAGGCGCGTGATCTCGCCCCGATCCAGGCGCCGGCGCTCGGTTTCTTGCAGCTCGGCGTAGTCAGGATTGGCGCCGTCGTCCACGCGGCGGTATTGCACCTCGAACTGCGTTCCCTGCCAGAGTCCGATCAGGCCCCATGCCAGGTGGTTGTGCACCTTTGTGCTCTCGCCCGCGGGCAGAACCATGCTGAAGAGCACGTACTCTGGGTCTTTGGAGCGCAGCAGCGCGTAGCTGGCGGCCTTACCGGGAATCGGCACGCGGCAGGGCGCGGGCAGCCAGCCATCCCGCTTGAGAAAGTCGGCGAAGGGGCCGCGCAGCCGATCGATCGTCGCCTCGGGCGCGCTGCCGGATGCGATCGCTGCATTGATGGCCTCGTGCAGCTCGTGCAGCGCCGCCTTGCCCTCGGCGTCGATCAGGGCGCCGACGTCGGGCATGGTCGCGGATTCGAAGTCGCACATGCCGGTCTCCTGCTCCGTTGCCGCTTGAGCGGCGTGGATCTCCGCTCTCAGTATAGGTTTGCGCCGTGCGCGGGCGCCAATCGAGGCGGCGCGTGGCTTGCCGTGGAGCGGATCGCGGGCCGGCCGCGACGTCAGCTGGGCTGCGCCGCGCAGAGCCGGGCGACGAGGCCGGGCAGGTCGCTGCTCTCAAGCAGTCCCTGCACCATGCGATAGAGCTCGAGTCCCGCTTGCGGCAGGGTCGCGGCCGCCTCCGCGGGCGGCGTACCCAGCCGCGCCAGCAGGTAGCCGGCGTAGGCGACCTCCGCGCGGCGGGCCGGCAGCTCCGTGGAGACGCAACCCGCGGCCGAGGTGTTCAGACGCCGACCGGCGCTATCCTGCGCCGCGTGCGTCAACTCATGCGCCAGCACGTCGCCCAGCAGCCAGCTCGGCGCGCCGGCGAAGATCGCATCGACTTCGATGGACCGGGTTCGCGCATCATAGCGGGCCACCGCCTGCTGAGCGCCCGAGCTCGGAGCGAAGCCGGCGAAGCCGGCGCTGACTCCATGCGCGGCGGCGCCGCGCAGGAGCTGGCGGCCGTCGGGCCAGCTCCACACCCAGAGCACCGCCTCGGCCAGCCGTGGGTCGGCGTTGAAGCCCGCGCCGAGCGGTGAGAACTCGACCGCCGTGCCGGCCGGGGCGGGCGCCTGCAACAACGACTCCTCCCACCACTGGTCATGGCGCGCGCAGCTCGGATTCTCGGGCAGGCAGGACCACGTTCCCGGCGCCGGTCCACTCGGCTCGAGCGCGACAATCACGACCTGCCGCGCCGCGGCACGGGCAGCCGGCGGCCGGCGGCCGGCGCCGGCCACCACGAGAGCGATGAGCACGACAAACAACGGCAGGGCGCGCCTGCGGGCGGCTTGGGGCACGGCGGGGCTCCATTCAAGCGCTTATGGAAATCTCGCTCTGGAACGCAAAGGCCGGCGCCCGCGACACTGGACTCCGGCCCTGCGCGTCAGCATAACGCATCGTGCCGGCCGATCACGTTGTGAGAGCGTGGAAATACGGTGAAGCGCTCCCAGCGCTCCGCGCAGCCTGAGGCCGGCGAAGTACGGCGCGATGATCGCACGATCCGCTATCTCGTCACGCGCAGTGCTCGGCGGCGGCGTACGCTGACGATCACACTTGATCCAGACTCCGGCGTGCGCGTGGCGGCGCCGCTGCGTGTTCCCGCGACGGAAATTCAGGCTCTGGTCTTGCGCCGCGCCGGCTGGATCCTGCGCCGGCTCGACACCGCCAGCGTGCCGCCGAGTCCGCCCCGCCGCTTCGAAAGCGGTGAGACGCTGCTCTACCTCGGCCGCCGACTGTCGTTGCTGGTCGAAGCGGCTCCGGCGCGGCGTGTCCAGGTCGCCGTCGAAGGTGGCCAGTTTCTCCTGCGCGTTCCTGCGGCGCTGGCCGGCGAGGTGCGGCGGGCGGCGATTGTCGGCGCCCTGGAGCGCTGGTATCGGGATTGCGCTACGGATGAGATCGGCCGCGCCGTGGAACGTTGGGCGCCGCTTGTTGGGGCGACGCCGGCCGCCGTGCTGGTGCGGACGCAGCGACGGCGCTGGGGCAGTTGCAGCGCCACGGGCGTGCTGCGTTTCAACTGGCGGCTGGCGCTGGCGCCGCCGGAACTCATCGGCTACGTGGTGGTGCACGAACTGGCGCATCTGCATGTGCGCAGCCATGCGCCGACGTTCTGGGCCGCAGTGGAGCGTGTGCTGCCGGATTGGAAGCTGCGGCGGCGGCGTTTACACGAGCTTGGCCCGTCGCTCTCGATCTGACGCGCTTCTGCCGTGCGCCGGGCCGCGCGGCGCCGACACCGCGTGTACAATCGGCAGACGGGCCGGCGAAGCGATTCCCGCGGAGGCGCGCATGGCTTCGGAAGAAATGGCGTCCGAGCTGCGCGCGGTCAACGACTTCTACGACGCGCCGAGTATCGCCTGGTCGTTGCGCGGCGCCGGGCTGCACCTGCACGCCGGCAGCGAGGATGCCACCGTGGCCCAGGCGCAGCGGCTGGAGGCGTACGGCTACACAGGCGGCGGCCGCATCCTGGAGATCGCCTCGGCGCTGGGCGGGCCGGCACGCTACCTTGCGCGGCGTTTCCTCGCCATGGTGCTGTGTATCGACGCCAATCCGCGCATGCACGCCGCCTCCCGTGCGACGGCCGCGGCCGAGGGTCTGACGGCCCGCACACCGCTGCTGCTTGCCCGCACCGAGGCGCTGCCCCTCGTCGCCGCGAGCTGCGACGTCGCCTGGAGCCAGGACGCCATGTGCCACATGGACAAGCCCGCCGTCGTGCGCGAGGTGGCACGCGTGCTGCGTCCGCTCGGCCTCTTCGCCTTCAGCGACTGGGTGGCGCGCGCCGAGCTCACGCCGGAGGAGCGCGCCGAGCTCGCTCGGGTCTGGAGCTTCCCCGCGCTCCTGCGCCTGAGCGAGTACGTGCGGCTGCTTGACGAGAGCGGCTTCGACGTGCTGCTCGCCGAAGACCGCACGACGATCCTTTCCGCTCGCCCGCAGGTAGACCCGCCCGACCAGCAAGCCTGGGAGGGCGCCTTCGCCGCGGCCTACGGCGCGGCCGAACTGGAGCGGCAGCGCGAGCCGTTCAGTATGTGGCGAGCCCTGGTGCGGGCAGGTCGCACCGGCTACGCATCCTTTGTCGCGCGGAAGCGGGCCGTCGCTTAACTCTGGCGCCCCTGCGTGTGCCGCTCCTCGCGATCGAGCGCGAAGGCTTGCAAGACCGGCCGGTCGCTGAAGGAGAAGAGCACCGCCTCGCCGCCGGCGCTGGCGTGCTCGTGCCAGGCCCAGGCGGGCACCACGAAGGTGTCGCCCTCGCTCCACTCGAAGCACCGGCCCGCAATCACGCTCCAGCCGCCGCCCTCCGCGACGTGGTAGACGGTGCTCGCCACGTGGCGGTGCGCCTGCGTGTGCTCGCCGCGACGCAGCAGTTGCAGGTAGGCCGCCATCGTCGGCAGCACCGGCCCACCCGTGTTCGGGTTCTGATACTCCATGATTACGCCGTCGAAGGGACTGGCCTCGGCCTCGCGCAACGTGTGCAGGGCCGCGCGCGAGGCCGCCCAGGTGTAGTTGAGGATGGGTGAGTAGGGGCCGGGCGCTGATTGCCAGGTCGGCCGCAGGTTGGCGCCCCAGCGATGCAGCGCGTCGTCGGGCGGCTTCGTGATCGGCTGGCGCTCCTCGCCGAACTCCTCATAGAAGATCGCGTCCAGGTTCGTGACGAGCGGGATATCCAGGCCGTCGAGCCAGATCACGGGGTCGCCGCCCTCGTTGCCGTGGTCGTGCCAGGTCCAGTTGGGCGTGGTGAGGAAGTCGCCCTTCGCCATCGGCCCTTTTTCGCCGCTGACGGCCGTGTAACCGCCCTCGCCCTCGATGATGAAGCGGATCGCGGCGGGCGTGTGGTGATGGGTGCGCGCGATCTCGCCGGGCAGGATCAGCTGAATGCCGGCGTAAAGCGTGGCGGTGGCCGCGGGTTTCCCTTCCAGGCCGGGGTTGAGCAGCATCAGCACGCGGCGCTCTGCCTCGGCGGCGGAAACGAGCTCGCCGGCGCGCAGCACACGCGGGCGCACGTCGGCGTAGCGCCAGAGACAGGGGACCGACCTGACACGCGGCTCGGGTGTGAGCGCCTCGCCCAGCACCGCCCAGAGCGGCCCCATGCTGAACGACTCGAGATCCTGGTAGAACGCCTGGCGCTCGGCGGCGAGCGTGGATGGAACGGGCCTGGTGCTCTGGCTGGTCATCGGTTGCCTCCCTCGAAGCTGACAACTGGGACGCTCGTGAAGATGCCCGGACTGTAGCACGCTGCATCCAGCGGTGCTGTGACGCGGAGCGTTTCGCTGCTAGAATGGCCGTACAGCACTGAATGGAGTACCGAAATGAATACTATTCCGGCGCGTGAGATCAAGCGGCGAGGCATCTCGGCGGTGGACGAACTGCTGAAGTGCGGCCCGGTGCACGTGATCAAGAACGACAGCCCGAGCTACGTGATCATGGACGAGGTGCGCTACCGCGACCTGATCGATGCAGAGGAGGAAGCCGGTTTCGCGCGGATCAAGGAGTCGATGGCCGAGGTGAAGGCCGGCTTGGCGCGGCCGATGACGGCCGAAGAACTCATCGCCGAGTTCGGGCTTGATGAGTAGCGAGTGGCGTACACGCTCGTGCCTACGCCCCGCTTTCGACGATCCCTGCGCCGATTCACGAGTCGTCATCCCGGGCTTCAAGATCGAGTCGCCCGCGTTTTGCGCGATCTCGAGAGCGATCCGCATCAGCCTCGGCTTCAACTGCACGCCCTCGGCGGATCCTTGAGCCAGTACCACGCCGTGCGAGTCACCTATGCATACCGCATCGTTCTGATCCTCCTGGTGGACGAACAGCAGATCACCCTGATCGACATTGGCAGCCACGACGACGTCTATCGCTGAGCGCGGCTCGCTGGACGCGATCGGCGCACTCGGCGTACGCTGCTGCACGCCGCCTGGCGGCCGCGAGGTGTTCCGCGATGACCGAGGCGTTGGAGATCGTCTTCCTCGGCACAGGCAGCCCCTTGCCGAGCCGGGTGCGCTGCGGCGCCGGCCAGGTGCTGCTCTGCGACGAGACGCGGGTGCTGCTCGACTGCGGCTGGGGCGTTGCGCGGCGGTTGCTCGCGGCCCGCGTGCCGCCGGCCAGTATCGACGCCGCCTGCTTCACGCACATGCACTCCGACCACATCACCGACGTGCCCGATTTCCTGATCACGCGCTGGACGGGAGGCGCCACCCGGCCACTCACGGTCTACGGGCCGGAGGGCACACGGGCGATGATCGACGGCTTCCTTGCGGCGCTCGACCGCGACATCGGCTACCGCTTCGCCCACCATGGCGAGAAGCTCTCGCGTGACGGCATCCGCTGCGAGGTACACGAGGTGCCGGCCACAGCGGATCCGGCGCTGGTCGCCTCACTCGCCGGCCTGCAGCTTGAGAGCTTCGAGGTCGACCACCGCCCCGTCGTGCCGGCGCTTGGCTACCGGGTGCGCGCGGCCGGCGCGAGCGTGGTCTTCTCCGGCGATACCACGGCCTGCGCTACGCTGCGCCATGCCGCCGAGGGTGTGGATCTGCTCGTCTGCGAGGCGCTGAACCTCGGCATGCTGGAGCAGAACATTGCCGTGCTCAAGGCGTCCGGCAACGGGCGTGTGGCGGCGCTGCTGGAGGACGTGCCGAGCTACCACGCGCCGACGCTGGCGGTTGCGACGCTGGCGCGCGATGCGGGCGTGAAGCGGCTCGTGCTCTCGCACGTGATTCCGTCCGTGCCGAACGACGGCCCCCTCCTGGCCGCATTCACCGCCGGCATGGCCGAGATCTATCCCGGGCCGATCTCGGTCGCACAGGACCTGCAGCGCATCGGCGCTTCTCCCACGGCATGAACGGCCCGTGCCCATCAATTCAGAGCGGCGAGCGCCGACGACCGGCGTCTTCCGCCGATTGAAGACGGGCTGGGTGGCAGCGCGTCAGGCGCGCGCCGCAGCCGGAGCGGCAACCTCGCTCAGGAAGCCTTCGAGCAGGCGGTTGAACTGGTCGGGCCGCTCGAAGTAGACCGAGTGGCCGGCGTCGGCCACCAGCTCAAGCCGGGCGCCGGGAACGATCTGCTGCGCCACGCGGATCACGTCCGGCGGGATGAGCACGTCGTCGGCGCCCTCGATGAACAGCACCGGCAGCCTCATAGCGGCGGCCTGCTCCGCCGTTACCGGCAGCCGGTTCAGCTGCGAGGCCCGCCCCAGTGTCTGCTCGCGCGGCGGGTTGAGCGCGAAGATCTGCTCGTAGAGGAAGGCGCCGGCGGGATCGCGGCGGCGGAAGCCCTGGCTGAGCGCCCCGCCCAGCAGGGCTAAATCGCCGCGCTTCGCCTGGGCAGCAGCCCGAGCCTCGTCTAACTCCGGTGAGGTCAGGCCGCCGGCGGTGTCGGCCATCACCAGCGCCCGCACGCGCTCGGGGTGTGTCGCCGCGTAGCCGAGGCAGGTCCAGCCGCCCATCGACTGCGCCACGAGGCGGACCTCCGGCAGCCGCAGGTGGTCGATCAGCGCCGCCAGATCTTCATCGAAGCGGGGCCGCTCCTCCGGCGGACGCGGATCGGCCGAGCGGCCGAAGCCTCGGTGGTCGAACGTTACGCAAGTGTAGCGCTCGCGGAAATACGGCACCTGCTGGAACCAGGAAAGATGGTTGCCGCCGGCGCCGTGGGCAAAGACGATCGCCGGCCCGCTGCCGTGTGTCTCGTAGTAGAGATCGGCGCCATTCGTGCTCAAAGCAGGCATTGTCTGCACTCCAATCGCGCGGGTCGTCGCCGGACCATGGCGAAGGCCCGAGATCCATGACCGCGGGCGATCATAGCGCATCGGGCTCGGCGCCGCAGCGGGGACAACTCGGTCACAATCGGTTGCATGCGCCACAAAAGCGCTTGTGAAGCGATCTGCTTCAGGTGATGATCCTCGCGACATCCGTTGCCTTTCGTGACGGAAACAGGTCGATCGCGCAATCCTGCAAGCGGATGGCTGCCGATGGCCGTTGAGCCGCTGGTTACGCTGTACAAGCTATTTCCCGCGGCGCCGAAGCCGGTGCGCGCCGACGCGGGACTCGGCGGCTCGATGCCCGCCCGCGCCTATCACTACTGCGAGCCGTTTCGCGCCGCCTCCTCGTTCGGCTGGCACGTCTTTCCGCCGATCGATTTCGATCTGCTGTGGGACGGCACGACTGTCCGCTGGCGCGGCGCGGGCGCCCGCGACTGGCAACTGCTGGAGGCGGCCGATCTGCCGGGATTCACCGGGCTGTGGAACTTGAACGCGCCGGTGGCCGATGTGCTGCCACGCCCGGTCTACTTCATGCACGCGCCCCGCGGCGAACCGGGCATCGTCATGGTTTCCACCGGCGTGCTGGCGAAGACGCGGCCGGGCTGGTCGCTGCTCGTTCGCCGGCCGGCGAACCTGCCGCAGGATCCGGGCTTCGAAGTCCTTGAGGGGATTATCGAGACAGACTGGTGGTTTGGGCCGGTCGCCTCGAACCTCCGCCTGCGCAAAACCGACACCCCGATCTGCTTTCGCCGGGCACAACCCCTGTATCAACTGCAGCCGCTGCCGAAGGCGGCGTACGCGGAAGAGAACCTCGGCAGCGGGTCTGTGTGCGAAGGGTTTGCGGCGTTGAGCGAGGCGGACTGGTCGGCATATACGCGATCGATTCTGCCGCGCAACACGCCCGGCGCCCGGCCGGGCTGGTATCGCAGCGAGGTGCACCGCCGGCAACGCGCCGGCTGCCCGGCGCATTCATTGCAGGCGATCTCGGCGGAGCCGGTTCCGCCGCAGAGCGACGGCCCGCGGCAAGACACTTGTCCGGGCGAACCGATCAACAAGGGAGAAGCAGGGTGAGCAACGAGCAGGCGTCCCCGGCAACGGCGGAAGATGTCGTCACACTGAAGGAGAAGCTGCGCGGCTTCTGCCAGGCCCTGACACCGGGCGAGCAGGTGGTGCTCGGCATGCTGCTGGAGCGCAGCTTCGAACAGGGGGAGACGCAGGGCTACGCCGGCGGGGTCTTCGCCGAAGCGGTCGTGGCTTCGGCAATCCGCACGAATTTTCTGACGCCGGGTTCGCTCGGTGGCTTCGCCATAGAATTGCGCGGCGGCAGCGCGCTGGAGGCCGGCGCCCGCTCGTTCGAAATTCGCTGAGGTTCCGGCCGTCGCCCACCGCGGCACACGCCCAAGCGGGTACCAGACAACGCGGTACGAGGAAAGCCGCCCCTTGCGCGAGCCCTCGCGCAAGGGGCGGCTTTGGTCTGTCCAGCCGGTCACGCGGGCGCGTTCAGCGCGAGCTTCTTCCCCGACCGCTGGAACTCCTGCCAGTAGCGGTGCGCCTTGAGCATGAACAGCTTCATGTACTCCGTCGCGCCGCAGCCCAGCGGGTTGCGCGTCAGGTTCATCGCCACCGGCGGGCAGCGGAACTGGCACCAGACGTCGGCCGCGGCGACCGGGCAGGTGTTGCAGTCCTTGAAGTCGCTGAAGTGGATCGTGCGGAAGTCGCGGAAGCCCGTGTCCCAGATCTCCTTGAAGGAGCGCTCTCGCAGGTTGCCGCCGCGGTACATGACGGCGCTCTGGCAGTTGGTGCAGGGGTACACCTCGCCCGCGGCGTTGATATAGGCCACGGAGCGGGCGCACTTCTCCTGTCCCGTGGCGCGCTCCAGCTCCACGGTGAAGCGCACCGTATCGACGTTGAGCATGCCCTTGCGGTCAGACGGCCCGATCACCGCCTGCGCGTCGGCGGGCGTGGCGTAGAGCTCCATGCACTGCTTGTAGACCGCGAACACTTCATCGACCTGCTCGGGCTGCAGCAAAATATCGGGGTGCAGCAACGCCCGGCCGAGCGGGTGTGTCTCCAGCCACTGCGGCCGCGGGTAGCCGTTCTCCAGGCACCAGCGGTAGATGTCGAGCGCGTCGTGGATGTTGTTGCGGTGCACGGAGATGGCGGTGCGTACGACGTGCCCGTACTTCGCCATCCATTCGAAGCAGCGGCGCAGCTTCGGGAAGTCCATGCCGCCGCGCACGGTGCGCTCGGGATCGGCGGTGTCAAAGCTGATCGCGAACGAGGTGCCGCGCGGCAGTTGCGCCAGCTTCTCCTCGGTGATCAGCAGGCCATTGGTGAAGATGTCGACCGCGAACGCCTTCGTCTTGGCGTGCTGGATGATCTGCACGGCGTCCCGGTGGGAGAAGACCTCGCCGCCCGTCAGGAAGATGCCGAGCGTACCCATTTCGTCCAGGTCGTCGAGCACGCGCAGGATCTGCTCCGTCGGCATCTCGTTGGCGCGGGCCACGCCGGACCAGGCGTAACAGTGTTTGCAGCGCAGGTTGCAGCGGTTGGTGATCTCCAGAAAGACGTTCGCCGGGGCGCTCAGGTGGAAGTCGTTCATCTCCACCAGCGGGTCGCGCACCAGGAACGCCGAAAAGTCCGCTTGCAGCGGCGGCACGTTGCCCGCGTTGACGGCGTCAATCAGCGGCCGCGCCTCGACCCGCAGGAACTGCACCTCGCCCCGCGGCAGCACGGCCAGGATCTGCCCGGCGTTGTACTGGAAGGGAATGAACATCGCATTACTCCTCGTGCCTGCCGGCGGGGGCCGGGTGCGTGTCGTAGTAGTCCTGCATCAGCTCCGTGGCCCAGGCCGGCTGATGCACCTCGCCCAACGGCCCGAATTCGGCCATGTACGGCTTGATATCCAGCACCGGCGTGCCGTCCACCGCGTCGAGCCCCTGTACGCGCAGCATTCGCTCTTCCACGCTCAGCAGACGGCAACGCGAGACGCCGATACGGTTCGGGCGGCCCTTGGCGCGCTGCGCGAAGATGCCTGCCTCCGGCCAGTCGGCGCGGCCGCGTGGGTGGCGCTTCCCGCTCTCGATCTCGTCCTCGGGCACGCGGTGCATGAAGAACACGATCTCCAGGTGGGAGAAGTCCGCCAGCTCCGCGAGCGCGTCGGCGCCGAAGCGGGCGGCCTCGAGCGTGATCATGGCGACCACGCCGCCCCAGTTGTCATCGCTCAGGTCGCGCCGCGGCGAGGAGACGAAGCCGATCGGCCGCAGCATGATCACTCCCGGAGGTTCGCCGGCGGCGGCCGCGTCTGAACTTGCCGGCGCCTCATCGCCTTCCCAGATCGCGCCGCGCACGAGCAGCTCTTGCGGCACGACGCGCTGGACCGCGATGTAAATCTCGTCGGCTGAACAGTGCAGGCCGCCACTGAGCACGCGCTGGATCGTGCGCATCACGGCGCCGACCTGCGCCTGCGTGTAGCGGTTTTTGCAGCGCACGAAGACCACGGGAGCCTGCGAGCCGGCGGCCCACTCCGGCCGCGCGAAGCTGCCGGCGGGATGCCCGTTCCAGACGGCCCAGGCGAAGCCGGCCGGTATGCCCAATGTGCGCGTAACCTCGGCGCAGAGGGCATCCAGCAGGCCCGCCGGGGGCAGCGGCTGGGGCGAGTGGATCTCGATCACCGGCATCTCGACGCCTTCCTGCCTACTTTCCCGCCACGAGCAGCACGGTGCGGACGGGAATGCGGAATTCTTCCCCATCGGCTTCGATGCCCAGCGCCTCACGTGTGGCCGGGTCCGCGGCCGCCAGCAGATCGCGGATCGCGGCTTCGGCCGCAGCGCCGGAACCGGCGATCTCGCACCAGCGCTTGCTCGGCACGCCGGCGGGACTCTCGCGCTGCCGGCGCTCGAGCGCCTCCACGCGCAGCCCGGCGTCCTCGAGCAGCTCCCGCCAGCGCGCAGCGGGATAGCTGCGCACGTGGGTCGGGTCGTGCAGCAGCTCCAAGCGGTGATTGAACGCGTCGATCGCCGGCTCCGCGTCCCCTTCGAGGTCGATCACGGCCACGCTGCCGCCCGGCCGAGTGAGCCGCGCCATCTCGGCCACGGCCGCTTCGATGCGGGCGAAATGGTGTGCGGCGAGGCGCGTCACGACCAGGTCGAAGGAAGCGTCTGGCAATGGAATCCGTTCTGCATACGCCTGGATGCATTCGACGGCGACACCGCGCTCGCTCGCCAGCGTGGCGAAGGCGTCCAGCATTGCCGGCGCCGGGTCGACGCCGCAGATGCGCGCGGCGCGGCCGGAGAACGACAGCGCCAGGTGACCCGCGCCGCAGGCGACGTCGCAGACGGCGGCGCTTTCGGGCAGGGCGATCAACTCGTGCAGCCGCCGCATGGTCGGGCTGCTGCTGTGCACCTCGCTGGTGGCAAAGTTGGCGGCGATCTTGTCGAAGCGGGCGGCGGCGGTCGTGGTCATGCGCTGCGCTCCAGAGCCGAATTCGGCGTTTCTCCGTTCCATCCAACGCGATGATCGCCGTCTGGCGATGCGTGCCCCGCGCACGTCCGCAGCACGAGTCGGGTGAGCAGCGGGACAGGGTCCGGCGCCCGCTGCATCTCGACGCAGGGCGCCAGCGTGTGGCCTAGACCGTCGAGGATGTGGAGCTTCGCCGCGGCATCGACGCCGGCGAGGCGTCGGAGCGTGGCCGGAGCGTAGTCCGCGGGGCGCCGGGGCGCGGTCTGGTTGCCG
This sequence comes from Dehalococcoidia bacterium, assembly GCA_035310145.1. Taxonomy (NCBI): domain Bacteria; kingdom Bacillati; phylum Chloroflexota; class Dehalococcoidia; species Dehalococcoidia bacterium. Next base: position 45,848 of record DATGEL010000022.1, on the reverse strand, counting down.
GCTGCATCTACGTACGCGACATAATCGCCTGCGCCGTAGACGAATGCGGCGGCGCCGACCCGCGCCCGCAGGCGGACCGGCGCCTCGATGACGCAGCCGATCAACACCAGCCCCGCAAGCCTGATATTTGCCGCTCGCTTCGAAGACAGCGCCGCCAGCACGACGTCGGCGCCCAGCGAGGCGCCCAGCAGCACTGTGCGCGGCAGCAGGGGCTGCAGATCAGGCGCCGCCAGCACACTCTCCAAACGCCGTACCCGCTCTGCGAACTCGGCGGGCGAGGCCGCGAGGTGGCGATCCGCGCGGTGCTGCATCTCGAAGCGGATCGTGCCGGCGCCGTGACGTGACAGACGCAGTCCCAGCCGCTCGTAGAGCCGGTTCTCTGTGGTCGGCTCGTCGATCGGCCCGGCCTGGCCCGACTGGACGATTAAGCAGACGCGGCTCCCCAGCGTCGCGGGCGGATCGTACACGCAGCGGAACGGTTCACCGCCCGACCGCAGCTCGATGCCTGGCATGCAGCCCTCGCTCATCCCTAACGCCGGCAAACGGCCTCGTCGAACTGCCCGATGCGGCCCTGCAGGTAGACGCTGATGATCTCTTCATGCAGCGCCTCGCCGTTCAGCGTCGGCTTTAGCGCGGCGCCGCCCTCAACAAACTCGAGCAGGCCGCGCGCCACCAGCTCCCGGAACACGCCGCGGTACGGTTCCTGTTCGAGGATCTCGACGCCATACTGGCGGCGGAAGCGCTCCGGGCGGATCGGCTGGTTCGCCTTGAAGGCGAAGCCGAGCGCCGAGCCGGCCGCCTGGTGACCGCTGAGCAGCCGGCCGAAGGCGATCGGGCGGCTGTCGCCCGCCTTGACGCGTTTCGCGTAGGCGGCGATGTCCGTCTCGTTGTGGGTTTGTACGACCTCGGCCGTCTCGCCGGTCAGCCAGCCGTAGGCGCCGGGGCCGAAGGCGATCATCGTGTCGTAGCGCTGCCACTTGTTGCGGGAGACACGCGGGATGTTGCCCTCCGGATAGGTGCCGGGCGCGTTCCACCAGCCGCAAGGGCTGGGCGTGTAGCCGTGCTCCAGGAGGGTGCGCACCGCCGCCTCGCGCATCGCGTACGTGGTCGTGATGCTGGGGAAGCGATGCTCGGCGTGCAGCTGGTCGCGCACGGCGGGCACGTTCCAGAGGGCGCGGTTGCCGATCCCCATCTTGTGCCGCTCGGCGTTGCGCAGGCGGTAGATCGTGATCGTCGGCACGCGCCGGGTGACGAGTGTGCGGATGTCTCTCTCCACGCTTTCGACGGTCTGAAACGGCAGTCCGAACATAATGTCGACGTTGAAGGGGCGGTGCGATTCCAGCAGGTGGTCGATCGCGGCAAGCGAGGCTCTGCCGTCGTGGCCGCGGCCGGTGAAGCCCGTGACCTCGTCCTGGAACGACTGCACACCCACGCTGAAGCGGTTGAAGCCGATCGCCTGCGCGGCGCGGATGTAGTCGCACTGGAAGTTGTCGGGGTTGCCTTCCAGCGTCAGCTCGCAGTCCGGGCTGAGCGCGTAGTTCTTGCGCACGTGCGCGATCAGCCGTTCGAGCTGCCGCGGCCGCAGCAGCGCCGCGGTGCCGCCGCCGATGAAGAACGACTCGATCCGCGCCTCTCGCAGCCAGCCGACCCGATCGAGATAGGCCTGCGACTCGGCGGTCAGCAGCGTCACCCACTCATCCAGGGTTGCATCGGCTTTGCCGTCGTTGGGCAGGCGCCGCTTCACATAGTTGCAGAAGTGGCAGATATACGAGCAGAGGGGCACATGAAAGTAGAGATGCGCCGGCATACCGCGGCCGGGATGGGCCGCGTAACGGTCGAAGACCTCCGCCGCCGTGAGCGTCCGGCCGAAGTTCGCCGTGACATTGATGTTGTACTCGTCCTGCTCGATCTGCAGCTCCGGATGCTGCTGCAGCAGCACGCCGAGGTTCAATTCCGCTGCCGCGCTCGACGAATTGCGTGCGGGCTGCAGCGCTACCATGCGACTACCTCCAATGGCCGGCTAGACACACTCAGCGATGCCCGAGCGTCCCCGGCAATCCCCCGGCCCGGCCGCGCGGCGGCGTCGCGGCGCTCCGCGCCGAGTGAGGCGTGGGGCGCTGCTGCCGGGACCGCCTGGACGGAGGGATTGCCGGGAGCGGGGCTTAGACATGGTTTCATAACCGGCGCGAGTTCCCGCTTGTAGGTGTGCGATCGCACCTGAACGCCGGTTTTGAAACCATCTGTTAGAGCTGGCCGCGCGCCCTGGGGCCGGCCGCGACCAGAACGATGTTGTTCGGCGCCGTCTGCAGGTGCAGCCGCGTGAACGTGTTGTTGCTCGCCTGGGCCCCGAGAATCGCGCCGCCAAGCAGGGACGACGGACCGGAGGCGAGGAGATAGCCGGCAACGTCCTGCGGGGTCTTGCTGCTGTCGACGCTGTTCAGCAGGAGCTCGCCGAGCACCTCTCGCTCGGGATCGGAGAGCGTGCCGGCGAAGCTTTCCAACTTCTGGATCAAGGACTCGGTCGGGGTCGCCATAACGGATGTCCCTCCTGTTTGCCTTGGGCTCTTGCCATCGCGCCGGTTAGTGGGCGGTGGAAGCGGCCGCGCTCCTGGCGGCCGCTCGGCATCCCGTCACATGGCGACACCTCCGTTTGCGCGGTTGCAACGGCGGGCCCGGCTGGGCGTTGCCGGGTAGGAAGGTGCGGCTGAAGAGGCGAGGTCGAGGCGACCGGCGCGCCCCGCGAACTCACCTCTGGCCGTCGTCGGCCGGGCCGGCCGCAGCCGTGGGGATCATCGGGTTCGAGGCCGGCGGGAGATGCGCAAAGATGAACTGCATCATCCGGCCCATCTCGCGGAATCGCAGCGACTCTTTCGTCGCAGCGTGCTCGATCGAACCAACCAGCACATTGCGCCGCTCATCGATGCGAATCTTGAGGATGAACGACGAGTAGTCGGTCACCCGGTGCCCCTTTTGCTGGTCACTGAGCCACGGAGACGCCACGAATCGGCGACTGCGAAGCGGCGACGCGAATTCGGTCGAGAGGACGCCACTCGCCTCGGCGACGCAGAGTATTTCGCTGTTCACACTAGAGAAGGGTGATTACTGGCACGTTAATCGGGCGTTAGTGCGGAATTAATTGTCGCCGGACTCGCCCGCAGTGCGTGCAAGAGCGCAACCGTCTCCGGTCCCGGCGGCAGGTCAAGTTCCTGGCGCAACACGGCGGTGCAGACGTCAAACCAGCGGCGCACACGCCCCGGCTGGCCAAGCGCGGCGTGGCAGCGCATCAGCCATTGGTAGATGTCTTCGCGGCAGGGGTCCTGGCGGAGAAGCCGCTGACAGCGCTGAATGCAGCCTTCATAATCGCCCCGTTCGAGGGAGCGCCGGCCAAGCCGCGCCAGCAAGGCCAGGTAGCAGTCCCTCAGCGCTTCGCGCCGCAGGACCGTCCACTCGTCGTAGGGATCGTCCTGGAGAAAGTCACCCTGGTAGAGCGCCTCCGCGGCTTCGAAGGCGGCCAGCGCCCGCTCGGGCGCCTCCTCCTGTTCGAGCCGGCGGCCTCGCTGCCAGAGCCGTTCGAAGCTGATCACATCGACGTCCACGGCGAGGCTCGGGCCGAAGCCGTAGCCGTCTCCCTCGCAGAGGAGCAAATCGTCGGCGCCCGCCTCGCCGGCCGCCTCCGCCAGGATTCGGCGCAGCGCGTGGATGGTCACTCGCAGCGAGTTAGCGCCGGCGCGCGGATCCGCGCCGGGCCAGAGCGCCTCGATCAGTTGCTCCCGCGGCGCACGCTGCCGCTCGTTGACCGCGAGGCACTTGAGCAGCGTCCGTGCCCGTCGGTTCTGCCAGTTGTCGATGGGGCGCCCGTCCAGCCAGGCACGGAACGGGCCGAGCACCTGCACCTGCAGACGATGCACGCGCGCGGGGCGATCGAGCGCATCATGCCAGAGGGCGCCTGCGGCGCCTTCCGCCGCGGCCTCAGCCGCGTGCCGATCGCCGAGGCCGCTGCCGCTGAATCGCTGTTCGAGCCGGCGCAGCACCTGCAGCGCGCCGGCGTGCTCGGCCTGAAGCTGGCGCACAGCCGACAGCAGTTCTGTCAGTTCCCCGGTCGAGAGCGCTGCTGTTGGTTCGGCACGTGCCGCCGCGCTGATCGCCTGAGCGCTGTTCATGCGCAGATACTACGGGACCTCAGCAGGAAAACGACGCGACCTTGAGCCGCATGCACCGCTTTGCGGCGGAGTCATCGTTGCAAGGCTGCACGGCGGCGGAGCTACCCCTTCACCGCGCCGGTGAGAATGCCGGAGACGAAGTAGCGCTGCAGGGCGAAGAAGACGCTGAGCGGCAGCGCCATCGAGATGAAGGCCGCGGCAGTAAGCAGTTGCCAGTTCTGGCCCAGCGAGTTGACGAGGTTGCTGATCGTCACCGGCATCGGCGCCACGTCCGGCGCGCCGCCGAGATAGACGAGCGCGATCAGCAGGTCGTTCCAAACCCACATGAATTGGAAGATCGCCAGCGAAGCCAGGGCCGGCACCGAGGTGGGCAGCACAAGGCGGAAGAAGACGGTAAACGGCCCGGCGCCGTCGACGTAGGCCGACTCCATCATCTCGCGCGGCAGCGAGCCGAAGAAGTTGCGCAGCAGGTAGACGGCGAAGGGCAGGCCGTAGCCCGTGTGCGCCAGCCAGAGGCCGGGAAACGTGCCGGCGAGGTGCAACTGCGTGTACAGGCGCAGCACCGGGATCAGCGTCATCTGCGGCGGCACCACCAGCAGGCCGACGACGACGAGGAAAAGCCAGTCGCGCCCCGGAAACTCCATCCAGGCGAAGGCGTAGGCCGCGTAGGCCGCGACCAGGATGGGGATGACGGTGGCCGGAATCGCGATGAAGAGGCTGTTGACGAAGCTCTGCCCCATGTGGTTCGTCGTCAGCACCTTTTGGTAATTGTCCAGCGTGAAGTGCAGCGGCGGCTGCAGGGCCGTCCACCAGCCCGTGCGCGAGACCAGCGCCGGCGGCCGGAAGGAGGAGACCAGCAGCCCCGCGGCCGGCACCAGCCACAGCAGGCAGATGGCGATAATCACGATGTGCAGCGGCCCGCGCCGTAGCGCCTGGCCCAGCCGCGCGGGAAACGAAACGGCGACGCTCTTGCGCAGGGCGGCGGTTTGCATCAGCGGGTCGCCTCCTGCGTGCGGAAACTGCGCAGGTTGTACAGCATTACCGGCACGATCGCGCAGAGCAGGATGACGGCGATGGTGCTCGCGCGGCCGAAGTTGCGGAAGTTAAACATCTCTTTGTACATGCGGTTGGCGATCACATCCGTGTCGTAGTTGCCGTTGGTCATCACGTAGACGATGTCGAATGCCTTCAGCGCGATGATCACGACCGTGGTGGTGACGACGGCGATCGTCGTGCCCAGCAGCGGGAAGATGATCCGCCAGAAGACCTGCCACTCGCCCGCGCCGTCCACGCGCGCCGCCTCCAGCACGTCGGCAGGCACGCCCTTGAGCGCGGCCGCGAGGATCACCGCCGCGAAGCCGGTCCACATCCAGACCGAGGCGCCGATGATCGCGAAGGTGTTGATCGGCCGTTCGATCAGCCAGGCGTGCGGCGTGTAGCCCGGAACCACGAGGATCAGCGCCGCGTTCACCGTGCCGGTTTGGGGCAGGCCGGGCGGCCGGTAGTCGTACATGAACCGCCAGATCACGCCCGCCGCCACGAAGGAGACGGCCATGGGCAGGAAGACGACGCCGCGCGCGATCGACTCGTAGCGCACGCGGTCGGTGAGCACGGCGATCAGCAACCCGAAGGCGACGACGGCGCCGGTGAAGAAGATTACCCAGAGCACATTGTTGCGCAGCGAGATCAGGTTCGTACGGTCGGTGAAGATGTAATGGTAGTTATCCAGCCCCACGAACCGCCGCGAGTCGGCGTTGAAAAAGCTGAGATAGATCGTCTTCAGCGAAGGATAGACGAGGTAGACGCCCAGGAAGACGAGTGCCGGCAGCAGCCAGAGCCAGGGACGCAGCCGCGCCTTCCACCGGTTGGCGGCGCCGCGCAGCAGCCATTCGATCAGGGCGACGTAACCGACCAGGGCCGCCGGCACCCCCAGCACGACGACGAGCGCGAGGACGATGCGATCGCTCATGGTGAAGGGCGTGGGGTGGAGGGCGGAGTGGACGCCTCCATCCCACGCCCTGGCCCTGCGCCCGATGGCCTCCTGTCACTGCTTGTAGGCGTCGGCCTGCACCTTGTCGAGATTGGCGAGGATGCTGTCCAGGTTGCCGGGGTTCTGGATGTAGTCCAGCACCGCTTTGTAGAAGGCGGTGTTCATGGCGTCAGGCATCAGGTCGGAAGCGTCGAACTTCGCCGTCTTGGTCGTGGTGATGATCTGCGCCTGCTCCTTCGCCAGCTCATCGGGATACACCTCGGGCGAGACGAGCTTATTCGGTGAAAGGGCGCCGCCGCGCTTCACCCAGATCGCCTGCGCCTCCGGTGTGGCCAGGTATTTGATCAGCGCCCGTGCCTGCGGCGTGTCCTTGAACATGCCGAACAGGTCGCCGGCGACCTCGGCCGAGCCGGTGTACTTGGGGTCGATGTCGGGAAACATGAAGAAGTTGAAGTCGGTGATCGGCTTCAGGCCCGGCGTGTTCTTAACGAAGAAGTCGGTGATGAAGCTGCCCTGGTGCATCAGGTAACACTTCGGCGGGTTGGAGAACATCGGCGTGCCGGCGTCGCCGAAGTTGGTGGAGAGCACCGTGTTCGAGCCGCCGAAAACGTCCTTCGAATTGGCGACGATCTTGCCCCAGCTCTGCCAGGCCTGCTTGATCTGGTCCGAGGTCCATTTGATCTTGCCCTGGTACCACTGGTCGTAGACATCGGGTCCCGCCTGGCGCAGCACGATGTCTTCCAGCCAGTCGGTGCCGGGCCAGCCGCTGGCCGCGCCGGACTCCATGCCGATGCACCAGGGCGTGGTGCCGCTCTGCGCGATCTTGTCGGTCAGCGCCAGCAGCTCGTCCCAGGTCTTCGGCGTCTGCCCGGTAGAGAACTTGCTCAGCGTCTTGGGGTCGTACCAGATCGGCCCCTTGAGCGCGACCTTAATGAAGATGCCGACCTGCTTGCCGCCGACCTGCGCCAGTTGCAGCCACGACTCGGGGTACTGCTGCTTCATCGCACTCATATCGAGCACGCTGTCGAGGTCGACGAGCTTGCCCTGCTGCGCGAACTGCGCCATCTGGCCGGGGCCGGGCAGGCCCGCCAGCTCGGGCGGGTTGCCGCCCTGCACGCGCGTCGTCAGCACGGCGTTGAGGTCGCGCGTGCCCTCGTAATTCACCTTGACGCCGGTGGCGTCCTCGAACGGCTTCACCATGGCGAGGAAGCTGTCCTGCTCGCTGCCCCCCCAGGTGCCGAGCACGTTCACCGAGCCGCCGATCTTCTTGCCCCCCGCTGCCGCGAGCGCCGCCGCGCCAGGATCGCCAGGCGCAGCGCCAGCGGCCGGCGAGCCGGCCGCCGAGGTGCTCGCAGGCGCCGCTGTGGCCGCGGCGCGAGTGGCCGCCGACGTCGGCGAACCCGGCTGGGCGGTGCCCGCGGCGCCCGGCGCCGGCGCGATCGAGCTGGCGACGGGCTTCGTCGCGTTGGCGGCGTTGTTCGCCGCATTCGACTTATTGCCGTTGTTGTTGCTGCTGCTGCACGCGGCCAGCAGGCAGGCGAACGCGACCAGCAGGAGCGGCCGGCCGAAGGGTTTGCATGGACCGATGCGCATGGCAGCCTCCCTGGCGTCTGGCGGAGTCCTCGTGCAGGCGCCGGGAGCCGGACTCGCCCGCCGCCCGCGCGCCGCTTTGCCTGTTACCCTCCGCCCTGGCGCGGTGGTCAGGCTATTCCTCGAAAGGATTACACCGTCTTAACATCTCGCCTCGCCAGCGTGGGAGGGCGCTCGCGGCCCGGAGGATCGTGCTAGAGTGGGGGCGCTCAGCCCCCGGCAAGCCCGGCGGCGAGTACGTTGGCGCAGACCGCCGGCCCGCGCGGCCGTGCGGCAACGCTGCAGCATCGCGCGCAGTGCGATCACGAAGGAGGCGCGTCGTGGAGTACCTGATCGGCACGAGCAAAGGCGTCTTTTGCACGAGCGGCGGCGATACGCGGGAGGTCGAAGGACTGCAGGGACACAGCGTACGGGCGCTGGCGCAGGTCGGCGGAGCACTGTTCGCAGGCACGAAGGACGGCATCTTCCGGTCGGCGGATGGCGGCAAGAGCTGGGCGCAGGCCGGCGTCGCCGGGCGCGAGATCTGGGACATCGTGCCGGCGCCGGGTGACACGCAAACGATCTTCGCCGGGGCGCAGCCCGCCGGCCTCTTCCGCAGCACGGACGGCGGCCGCTCATGGGGCGAGGTCGAATCCTTTGCAAAGATCCCCGGCGCGGAGAAGTGGTGTGTGCCGACCACACCGCCGTCGGGTGGCCGCGCCCGCACCGTCACGCTGGACCAGAAGAACCCGGAGCGCTGGTGGGTGGGCGTGGAGGTCGGCGGCGTTGCCCGTACGGCGGACGCGGGCAAGAGCTGGTCGGTGAGCCTGCCCAACAATAACCCCGACATCCATGTGATGGTGAGCCAGCCGTCGCGGCCGGACACCGTCTTCGCCACCACCGGCTACGGCCGGCTGCAGGGCGTGGCGGAGCAGATCGAGGGCAATGCCGGCCTCTTTCGTTCCAGGGACGGCGGCGCGAACTGGGAGTATCTCTGGCAGGGGCGTCTGCCGCGCTACACGCGGCCGCTGGTGATCGATCCGCGCAACGAGGCACTGACCGTGGCCTGCGCGCCCACGGCCTTCGCCAGCTACAAAGACGAGGGCGGCGCCCAGGCGAAGCTCTACCGCAGCGACGACGCCGGCGATAGCTGGCGCAACCTGGGCGACGCCGCGCACACTCCTTCGGCCGCCTGCCTGCTGGGCGTGGCCGTGGGCGAGCGGCCGGGCGAGGTGTTGGTCACGACCGACACGGGCGAGCTGTGGAACGTCACGCCCGAGGCGCGCTGGACGCTGCTCGCCAGCGGCCTGCCGCCGGCCTGGAGCGTGCTGGCCGTCTGACCGATGCAAGCCGTCGCGGCGCGGAAAATGCGAAACCAGGCGCTCCGGCAGCCCTGCCGGGGCGCCCTATTTCGCTCCGCGAGATCGTTGATACTGGAAGCAGTGCGAGGCGTGCGCTCAGCCAGATAGCAATGAGTTTCCTTGATGCCCGCGAGGAGCTCGGTCACGGAGGAGCCGGCGTGGCTGCTGTGCCGCCGCGCTGACCGCAATCCGGAACGGCGCCTGGCTGACGGAGGACGGCGACCGCGGCACGGTCTGCCTGCGGGAGGGCTTGTAGTGACGGGCAACTTCAGGGCCGTGCTCTCCGACCTGGGCGGCACGCTCACGCGCAGCGACGGCTTCATGGAGGCGAACGCGCGAGCGCTCTGCCGCCTCGCCAGCCTGTATGAGAATCCAGCCGGCCGCGCCCGCGCGACGCGGGCGTTGCAGTCTGCGTTCGCCAGGGTCGGCTTGCAGTACCTCGCCCGGCCGTTCTACCTGCACCGCGACCTGTTCGCCACGGTGGCCGCGGCGGCGCTGCGTGAACTCGGCGTCGAACCGACGCTGGCGCTGCTCAGCGCGTATGACGAAATGATGGCCGCGGCGATCTGCGAGGGCCGTGCCATTGCGCGACGGCGTGCGCGAGACGCTGCGCGAGCTGCGCTTGCGCGGGCTGCACCTCGGCCTCGTGAGCAACGCGCACGAGGCCCAGCTCTGGCCCCTGGTGCGCAACACGGGTCTGGAGTCGCTGTTCGATTCGCTGCTCTCCAGTGAAGCGGCCGGCTCCTGCAAGCCGGACCAGCGCCTCTTCGAAGAGGCGCTGGTCCGTGCAAGCTGCGCACCGGCCGAGGCGCTCTTCGTCGGCGATTTGCTGCCGTTCGACATCGCCGGCGCCAACCGCGCCGGCATGTGCTCGGTGCTGATTCTCGACGGCATGGATGCGATGCTGCCCGCCGGCGAGGCACGACCGGATCACATCGTTCGGGAGATCCCCGAAGTCCTCACGCTACTGTCATAAACCGAGGCGCTGGTCCCAGCCCCCTGTTCGCTGTTCGCTGTTCGCTGTTCGCTGTTCGCTATGAAGCCCAGTAGTTCGGCGCCTCTTTGGTGACGATGATGTCGTGCGGGTGTGACTCGAGCTGGCCGGCGCCGGTGATGCGGATGAAGCGGGCCTCGCGCTGGAAGGTGGTGATATCCGGCGCGCCCAGGTAGCCCATTGCCGCGCGCAGGCCGCCGACCAGGTGGAAGAGCAGGTCGGCCAACTGACCCTTGTAGGGAACGCGGCCCTCCACGCCCTCGGCCACGAGCTTGCTCGGTCCCTGCACGTCGTGTTGGAAGTAGCGATCCTTGCTGAAGCCGCGATCCTGCATCGCCCCCATCGACCCCATGCCCCGGTAGTCCTTGAAGCGCTCGCCTTGATACAGCATCACTTCGCCGGGCGACTCATCCACGCCGGCGAGCAGGCCGCCCAGCATCACCGTGCTGGCGCCGACCGCAAGCGCCTTCGCCAGGTCTCCGGAGAAGCGCACGCCGCCGTCGGCGATGATCGGCACGTCGTGCGGCGCCGCCGCGGCCACGCAGTCGGCGATCGCGGTGACCTGCGGCACGCCGACGCCGGCGACGATGCGCGTAGTGCAGATCGAGCCCGGCCCGATGCCGACCTTCACCGCATCGGCGCCGGCCTCGATCAACTCGAGCGTCGCATCGCCGGTTGCCACGTTGCCGGCGACCAGGTCGATCTGCGAGAAAGCGTCTTTTAGGCGGCGCACCATCTCGCCCACGCTGCGGGCATGACCGTGCGCCGTGTCGACGACGAGCAGGTCTGCGCCGGCATCGACGAGGGCGCCGGCGCGCTCCCAGGCGTCCGGCCCGACGCCGACGGCGCCGCCGACCATCAACCGGTCCTGGCTGTCGCGTGAGGCGTTGGGGTGCTGCAGCTTCTTCTGGATGTCCTTGACGGTGATCAGACCCTTGAGCTTGCCGGCGCCGTCGACCACGGGCAGCTTCTCGATCTTGTGCCGGCGCAGGATGGAGCGGGCCTCGTCGAGCGTGGTGCCGACGGGCACGGTCACCAGGTTTTCCCGCGTCATCACGTCGCCGATGCGCTGGGTAAGATCCTCCTGGAAGCGGATGTCGCGATTGGTGAGGATGCCGACCAGCGTGTTCTCTTCGTCGGTGATCGGCACGCCGGAGATGTGATAGCGGTCCATCACCGCCAGCGCATCGGAGAGCAGTTGCCAGGCCTTTAGCGAGACCGGCTCGACGATCATGCCGCTCTGGCTGCGCTTGACCTTGTCGATCTCGTCGGCCTGGGCGCGAACGGGCAGGTTGCGGTGCACGATGCCGACGCCGCCTTCGCGGGCGAGGGCGATCGCCATCCGCGCCTCCGTCACCGTGTCCATCGCCGCCGAGATCACGGGAATTGCGAGGCGCAGGTTGCGGGAGAGCCGCGAGGCGGTGGAGACCTGCGAGGGCAGCACGTCGGAGCGGGCGGGGAGCAGCAGCACATCGTCGAAGGTGAGCCCCTCGCGATCGAAGCGGTCCCAGCGCGGCGAGAGGCCGGCCGGGACCGGTTGGAGGGTCGGTTTCGTGATCGTTTCTTCTACCATGGCGCGTGCCTCCGCTGGGAACCGAAAACGCTCCTGCCGCCGCCGTGTTCCCCTGATCGTACGTGGCGCGGCGGGCGCGGTCAACGGTAGGGCCGTGCAAATATGGCATAAGCGCTCAAGCGCTTTAGACAAACCCCGCGCTTGGCCGCACTCTGCCCTGCGATGCCGGCTGCCGCTGTGCGTAGCGCCGAGCGCTGGGGCGGGATACTGCGTGGACGAGGCTCAGCCGCCGCTCAGCGCGGCCCGTCTGGCAACCGCAGGCGAAGCAGCAGATCGTTGAGCGCGCCGGCGCCGGCCGGCCGGTCAGGCAAGGGGCTCTCCTCGCTTGCCTCGGCGAGCAGCGCCCGCAGCCGCTCCATCTCGGCCTCGTGGAACGGTAGGTCCGCATTGGGCAGCGCGGCCTGCTCCGGTCCTGCCAGCTTGCGGGCCACGAGATCGTGAAACTATGCCGGTACCCGCTTGGCTAGCCGCCCACCCCGATTGCCGGCCGCCGCCGGTGCCACTCGGTCGCCTGCTCGTAGGCGTGACCGGCGCGCAGCACCGTCGCTTCATCGAACGGGCGGCCGGCGAGCTGCAGACCGATCGGCAGCCCGGCGCGGGTGAAGCCGCAGGGCAGCGAGAGCGCGGGCAGGCCGCTGGCGTTGAACGGCCCGGTGCAGCGCACGAACGCCGCAATCGCCGGCTCCTCAACGCCGCCGTACTTGACCGTCTCCTGGCCGATGGGGATCGCCGGCAGCGGCGTCGTGGGCGTGAGCAGCAGATCGACGGTCTCGAGCTCACGCCGCATCGCCACGCTCAGCACGTCCTTCGCCCGCAGCGCCGCGGCGACCGCCGCGGTCGGCGGTGTCGGCTGTGAGAGGATCGCGCCCACGTCCGGGCCGAAGTCAGCGGGGCGCGAGGCCAGCGGTTCGGCATGGATCGCCTGCGCCTCGACCAGCACGATCCCGAACAGCGAGGCGACCGCTTCTTGAATGCCGGGAATCTCGACGTCTCGCGGCTCGGCGCCGAGGCCGCGGAGCGTGGCGATCGCGGCCTCGACCGCGGCCCGCACCTCGTCGTCGAGGCGCTCGAAGAAGTACGAGCGCAGCACGCCGACGCGCAGGCCACCCACGCCAGCGCGCAACTCCGCGGTGTAGTCGATCACCGGGACGGGCACGGTCGCCGGATCGTCGGGATCGTAGCCCGCGATCGCGCCGAGCACGATCGCGGCGTCTTCGACGGATTGCACGATCGGGCCGGGGTGGTCGAGCAGGTATGAGAGCGGCAGCACGCCCGCCTTGCTGGCGCGGCCGTAGGTTGGCTTGAGGCCGACACAGCCGCAGAGCGAGGCGGGGATGCGAATGCTGCCGCCCGTATCGGTGCCCAGCGTGGCGACGGCCATGCCGGCCGCGATCGCCGCGCCCGAGCCGCCGCTGGAGCCGCCCGGGATGTGGTCCAGCTTCCACGGATTGTGTGTGGCGCCGAAGTGCGGGTTGTTCGTCGTCACACCGTAGGCCAATTCGTGCGTATTGAGCTTGCCGAGCAGCACCGAGCCGGCCTCGCGCAACTTGCGGGCGGGGGTGCTGTCCTGCGCCGGCACGCGGCCGCGCAGGAACTTCGCACCGCCCGCCGTCTCGATGCCGGCCGTGTCGTAAAGATCTTTGAGGGCGATCGGCACGCCGTGCAGCGGGCCGCGGTAGTTGCCCGCGGCGATCTCCTCGGCGGCGCGGCGGGCGTCTGCACGGGCGCGTTCCGCCGTAACCGCGACGTAGGCGTTGACTGCCGGATTGAGCCGCCCGATTCGCGCCAGGTATTCGTCGGCAAGATCTACGGGCGAAACCTCGCGTGAGCGAATCAGTTCGGCCGCGCGGGCAATCGTCAGTCCGGAAAGGTCGGTTGCCTGCATGGCGCTGCCTCCTCTGCTGCCAGGCCATTATAGGCTCGCCCCTGTTCCCTGTTACCTGCTACCTTCGTGCCATGATCACGTCAGCCAGCAGTCATGCCCAGGCAGCGGACTATGCCGAGTTCGTGTTGCCGCTCACCAACCAGTTCTTCAGCGCGTTCTTCAAGCTGGCCGCCGTGCAGCCCGGCGAGCGCGTGCTCGACCTCGCCTGCGGCCCCGGCGAGACGACGATCGAGGCGGCCATGCGCGCGGGGCCTGGCGGCGAGGTCGTCGGCGTCGATATCTCCGGCGAGTTCACCGCGCTGGCCCAACGCCGCGCCGTGGAAGCCGGGCTGCGCACGGTGCGCTTCGAGACGCTGGATGCGGGCGACCTGAGCGCGCTGGCGTCGTCGTATTGGGATCTCGTGATCTGCCACCTGGGCATCGCGGAGTTCGCCGACGCGCGGGCGGCGCTTGCCGAGATGCTGCGCGTCTTGCGGCCAGTGGGTCGCGCGGCCTTCTCGACCTGGGGCGAGGCGCTGCGCAGCCCCTGGCTGGCGATCCCCTTCGACGCGGTGCACGCGGTGCTCCCGGCACGGCCGGCCGCGGTGAGCGCGCGGCCGTTCCGCTACGGTGAACCGGGGGCGCTTTCGCGGCTGCTTTCTGAGGCCGAGTACCAGGACGTCACGCCGGACCGGGTCTCCGCGTCGCTCGAATACGAGTCGGCCGATCAGTACTGGCAGACCGTCGAGCGCGGACTGGCCTACGCCGGCTCGCCGCTCGCCGGCTTGGACCCGGAGCAGCTTGCCAGGGTGCGCGAGACAGCCGCGCCCACGCTGCGCCGCTGGCAGCACCCGCGCAGCGGGCGGTTGCACCTGCCCGCGCAGGCATTCGTTTGCGTCGCGGTCAAATAGCGAGACATGCTCGGCCGAGGCGATATTCGCAATCCGGCGACGGGAACCGGAGTGAATCAGCTTGCCGGCTCGCGGCGTTCCCGCGGCACCAACACGCTGAGCAGGTGTCGCAGCGAGAGATTGTCCGCCTCCGGCGCACGAATCGCGGCCTGCTCGTTCACCAGGTAACGGTTCTGGCGGCCACGGCGCTCGCGGTGCAGCATGCCGGCCTCTTCGAGGTCACGTAGCACACCCATGATTCGCCGCTCGGAGAAGTTCAGCGCCTGTGCTAGGCCGCGCACCGTGACATCCGGGTGTGCCATCACGTAGACCAGCACCTGGCCGTGACTGGAGAGCAGACCCCATTGCCGGCGTTCGCCGTGCCGTTCCGCCACCTGCGAGCGTCCCTCAACGCGAACTCGTTACGCTGTATACGAGCCTAGCACAGCGGCCAGCGCCAACGTATGCTCTCGCAGGCGCAAAGCCGCACTGCACTGCACTACAATTCTATGACGGCGAGGCGGCTGCGCCCGGCGAGGTCGGGCTCGATCGTGGCGGCCGCGCCAATCTGGGCGGCAAGCTCGGTGACTGCTTCCGCCTGGCCGGGGTCGATCTCCAGCAGCGCGGCGCCGCCGGCGCGCAGCCGGCCCGGCAGCTGCCCAATCAGCCGGCGGATCTGATCCAGCCCATCGGCGCCGCCATCCAGCGCGGTGCGCGGCTCGTGGTCGCGGACTTCTGGCGCCAGCGTGGCCAGCACGGCCGTGGGGATATACGGCAAATTGGCGGCGATCAGATCCACCCGGCACGGCACCGGAGCCAGCAAGTCTCCTTGTACAAAGCGTACACGCGCCGCCAGCCGCAACCGCCGCGCGTTGTAGGCCGCGACGGCGAGCGCAGCGGGCGAATCGTCGGTCGCCAGCACCTCGATCTGCGGCAGGTGCTTCGCCACGGCCAGGGCGATCGCACCGCTGCCCGTGCCCACATCCACGAACGTCACGGGCCGTTCGCCGACCAGGCGCCGGCCGATCGCCAGGCAGCGCTCGACCAGCAACTCGGTCTCCGGCCGAGGGATCAGCACGCCCGGCGCGACGTGCAGGTCCAGATCGTAGAACTCGCGGTGGCCGGTGATGTATGCCAGCGGCCGGCGCTTCAGCCGCTGATCGAGCAGATCGATGAAGCGATCGTACTGCTCGGCGCCGAGCGCCTCGGGCAGGCGCAGGTAGAAGCAGGTCTTGTCTAGCCCGAGCACGTGGCGCAGCAGCAGCTCCGCTTCAAGCCGCGGCTCCTCGATTCCGGCGGCGCGCAACTGTACCACGGCCCGCTGCATGGCGTTCGCAGCAGCCGGCGGCGAACCGGGATTAGGGGCACGCATCAGTCGGCCGCCGCGATGCTTTCGGCGAAGCGGCGTTGCTGATCCCAGATCGTCACCGCGTCGATGATCTCGTCGATCTGGCCGTCCAGGATCGCCGGCAGGTTGTGGACGGTGAGCGGGATGCGGTGGTCGGTGAGCCGGTCTTGCGGAAAGTTGTAGGTGCGGATCTTGTCGGAGCGCTCGCCGGAGCCAAGCTGCGAGCGGCGCGTGTCCGTCAGCTCCTGCTCCTGCTTGCGCACCTCAAGGTCCAGCAGGCGCGAGCGGAGCAGGTTCCAAGCCTTCACCCGGTTTTGCAGTTGCGAACGCTCGTCCTGGCAGGTGACGACGATGCCCGAGGGAAAGTGCGTGAGCCGGATCGCGGTCGCGACCTTGTTCACGTTCTGGCCGCCGGCGCCGCCGCTGTGGTACACGTCCTCGCGCACATCCTTCAGGTCGATGTGTAAATCGACCTCTTCCGCCTCAGGCAGCACGGCGACCGTGGCCAGCGAGGTGTGAATGCGGCCCTTCGCCTCGGTCGTGGGCACGCGCTGCACGCGGTGGCCGCCGCTCTCGTACTTCAGGCGCGAGTAGGCGCCCCGGCCGCGGATCTCGCAGACGGCCTCTTTGAACCCGCCCATGTCGCTGAGCGTGCTGGAAAGCAGCTCGCTCTTCCAGCCGTGGCGCTCGGCGTAACGCGTGTACATGCGGAAGAGATCGGCGGCGAAGAGCGCCGCCTCCTCGCCGCCCTCGGCGCCGCGCACCTCGAGAATCACGTTCTTCTCGTCGCGCGGGTCTTTGGGCAGCAGGGCGATGCGCAGGTCCTGCGTCAATTGCTCAACGCGCGGCTCAAGCTCGGCGATCTCGTCGCGTGCCAGCTCGCGCAGCTCCTCGTCATCGCTTTCGAGCGCGGCGCGGGCGTCGGCC
This sequence comes from Dehalococcoidia bacterium, assembly GCA_035310145.1. Taxonomy (NCBI): domain Bacteria; kingdom Bacillati; phylum Chloroflexota; class Dehalococcoidia; species Dehalococcoidia bacterium. Next base: position 29,172 of record DATGEL010000022.1, on the reverse strand, counting down.
AGGCCGCGCACGGCCTCTTGATAGCGCCGGTACAGCGCCACGGTGCCTTCGAGCTGCGACTGCTCCTTCGCCAGCTCCTGGTAGCGCGCGAAGTCGGAGGCGACTTCCGGCCGCGCCATCTCGGCCGTCAGTTGCTCGTAGCGCCGCACCAGCTCTTCGAGTCGTTCCCACATGTTCCGGCCTGCATCGGTCTGCGTACCCGGGCCTAGCCGTCACGCTCCGCCCGACCAGTGTACTACGCGCGGAAGCGGGCTATTTCGCCGCCTCTCTCATCCGTTCGATCAGGTCGTCGGGCTCGACTGCCTGCTGCGAGCCGGCACGGAGATCGCGCAGCTGGCTCTCCCCAGGGCCGCTGCCGACGATGTAGGCGTAGCGCGTGGCGGCGCGGCCGGCGTGGCGCATCTGCGCCTTAAGGCTGCGGCTGCCCGTGGCCGCCAGGGCGCCGATCCCCTCGTGCCGCAGGCGCGCCGCCAGCAGCACCGCCTGGTCGCGCTGCGCATCGGTCGGATAAGCCACGAACACTTCCGGTCCCGCCAGCGGCGGCGGCTCGATGCCCGCCTTCTTCAGATTGAGCACGATGCGCTCGATGCCCGTGGCGAAGCCGATGCCCGGCGTGGGTGGGCCGCCAAGCACCTCCATCAGCCCGTCGTAGCGGCCGCCGGCGCCGATCGTGCCCGTGCTGCCGGCGCCCTCCGGCACGAACTCGAAGACCGTGCGCGTGTAGTAGTCCAGCCCACGTACGAGCCGCGGCTGCACGACGAAGTGGATCTCGAGGGTGGCCAGATACCGTTGCACGCGGGCAAAATGCTCGGCGCACGGTTCGCAGAGGTGCTCCGCGATCACCGGCGCTCCGGCGATGATCGGTTGGCAGGAAGGCACCTTGCAGTCGAGCAGGCGCAGTGGGTTCTTCTCGAAGCGCACGCGGTCGTCGGCACAGACCCGATCGAGCTTGTCGGCGTAGTAGGCGCGCAGCAGTTGCACATACTGCGGCCGGCAGTTCTGGTCGCCGATGCTGTTGAGCAGCACGGTCAGATCGCGCAAACCCAGCTCCGCGAAGAGCTGCCAGAGGTAGTCGATCAGCTCGGCGTCGATCGCCGGGTCGGCCTCGCCGATCGCTTCCAGGTCGAGCTGGTGAAACTGGCGTGTGCGCCCCGCTTGCGGCCGCTCGTGGCGGAAGGCGGGGCCGACTGTCCACAGCTTCACCGGCTGCGGCTGGTTGAAGAGGCCGTGCTCCAGATAGGCTCGCATGACGTTGGGGGTGAACTCCGGCCGCAAGGCGTAGGTGTGGCCGCCGTCGCGGTCCTCGAACAGGTACATCTCGCGCTGAACGATGTCGCTCGACTCGCCCGTCCCGTGGATAAAGACGCCCGCATCCTCGAAGATCGGCGTGTCGATGCGTTGGTAGCCGTAGCGGGCGCAGAGCCGCTCGGCCGTGCGCGAGACGTGCTGCCAGTACGGCTGCTCGGCCGGCAGTACGTCGCTCGTGCCGCGCGGGGCCTGATACATCGAGTGCTCCTCATTTTGCCGCGGCCGCGGGCCCGCGCGGCGCCGGTGCGAGCAGGGGCGGTTGACCATCGGCGGCAGCGGCCGGCGTGACAAAGCCGTTATGCTAGAATAAAGGGTCAGGCTCATACACTGAGCAATCCCGCCGAACGGGTGCCCATGAACGTCTCTGAACTGCTCGACCGAGTAGCGGAATACCTGCCCGAAGACAAGGTCTCCGTGGTCGCGGACGCTTACGCCTTCGCCGAAACGGCGCACGAAGGCGCGCTGCGGCTGTCGGGCGAACCGTACATCCAGCATCCGCTGCAGGCAGCATACACCGTCGCCGACCTGCAACTCGACGCCTCCGCCGTGGCGGCGGCGCTGATGCACGACACGATGGAAGACTGCGGCGTGACGCCGGCGCAACTGGAGAAGCGCTTCGGGCCGGAGATCGCCCGCCTGGTCGAGGGCACGACCAAGCTGAGCAAGATGCACTGGCAGCCGCCGGAGGGCCGGCCGGCGGACGGCTCGCAGGCAGAGAACCTGCGCAAGATGTTCCTCGCCATGGCCGAGGACGTGCGCGTGGTGATCATCAAGCTGGCCGACCGGCTGCACAACATGCGCACGCTCGACGCGAAGGAGCCGGAGAAGCGCCGGCGCATCGCCGCCGAGACGATGGAGATCTACGCGCCGCTGGCCAACCGGCTCGGCATCTGGCAGATCAAGTGGGAGTTGGAAGACCTTTCCTTCCGCTATCTGAACCCGGAAAAGTACCGCGAGATCGCTCAGCTCGTGCAGTCGAAGCGGGCGATGCGCGAGCAGTACATCCGGCAGGTCGAGCGCATTCTCACCGAGGAGCTGGAGAAGCACGGCGTCGAGGCCGAAGTCAAGGGACGCGCCAAGCACATCTACAGCATCTATCAGAAGATCGCGCGGTACGAGGCCCAGGGGAAGAGTTTCAACGAGATCTACGATCTGCTCGCCCTGCGCGTGCTGGTTAACTCCGGCGCCGACTGCTACAACGCGCTTGGCATCGTGCACAATCTCTGGCGCCCGATTCCCGGCCAGTTCGACGACTATATCGCCAGCCCCAAGGACAGCCTGTATCAGTCGCTGCACACGACGGTGATGTGCCTGGGCGCCCGGCCGCTTGAGGTGCAGATCCGCACGCAGGAGATGCACCAGATCGCCGAGTACGGCGTCGCCGCGCACTGGCGCTACAAAGAGGGCGGCAAGCGCGATCTGCGCTTCGAAGAGCGGCTGGCCTGGCTGCGCCAACTGCTGGACTGGCAGCGCGAGCTGAAGACCGCCGACGATTTCGTCGATTCGGTCAAGACCGACATCTTCGGCGATCAGGTCTTTGTGTACACGCCGAAGGGCGAGATCAAGGACCTGCCGGCGGGCTCGACGCCGCTCGATTTCGCCTACCGCATCCACACCGACCTCGGCCACAACTGCGTCGGAACGAAGGTCAACGGCCGGCTGCTGCCGCTCAACCACGCGCTGCAGAACGGCGATGTGGTCGAGATCATGTCCAGTAAGAGCTCGCGCGGGCCGTCGCGCGACTGGCTGAACGCCGATCTCGGCTATCTCAAGACGAACCACGCGAAGGAGAAGGTTCGCGCCTGGTTTAAGAAGCGCGAGCGGGTCGAGAACATTGAGCGCGGGCGCGAGCTGCTGGAGAAGGAGCTGCGCCGCCTCGGCGTGAGCCTGGCCGAGAAACAGGGCGAGCTGCTCAAGCTCTGCCATCTCGACTCGACCGACGATCTCTTTCAGAAGGTCGGCTGCGGCGACCTCAGCCTGCATCAGATCACCGCGCGCCTGGCCGCGGCGATGGAGGCGCGGCAGGAGCCGATCTTGCCGCCCGCCGTGGCCAGCCCGCGCCGCGTGGTGCCGTCCAACATCCGTGTGCTCGGCCAGGACGATCTGCTGACCTCGATCGCTCGCTGCTGTACGCCCGTGCCCGGCGATGAGATCGTCGGCTACATCACCCGCAGCCGCGGCGTGACGATCCATCGTGCCGACTGCCCCAACATCGCCGCCGGCGGCGAAGACGAGCGCATCGTACCGGTGCAGTGGGGCGGGGCGGAGGAGTTCTATCCGGTCGCGCTGCATATCGTATCGATGGACCGCGTCGGCCTGCTGCGCGACATCACCACGCTGATCAGCGACGAGAAGGTCAACATGAACGGCGTGCGCACACAGCGGCGCAACGACCACGAGACCTCGATTCAGCTCACGGTCGAGATCAAAGGCATCGAGCAGTTGAGCCGTCTGCTGAACAAGCTCGAAGGCGTGCGCGGCGTCATCTCCGTCGGCCGCGCCCGCGAGGGTGTGCGCGCCGAAGTGTAGCCGGGGCGCACACACGCCTACACTATGCGCACGTACTCGAAGTCGAGCGGCTTGCCGTTGATGCCTTTGGCCGGCGGCGCGATCCAGGCCGCGACTTTGCCCGGTTCGTACACCGGCCGCATGATCGAGCGCACGTACGCCTGATCGGCCGCCGTGGGCAGCCATTCGTCGCGCTGCAGCTCCCATTTCGCCTGGCCGATCACCGCGCCGGCCGGGTCAAAGCGCAGCAGGCCGGCATAGGTGCCGACCCGGCGGTTGAAGCGCTTGCTCGGCAGGCGGAGCTTGATGCCGCTGAGGCCGTGGCCGGCGATGGTCTTGTTCCAGCGTTCGACGCCGCGCTGGCAGTCGCGGATGTACGCTTCCTGGAGCACCGCGTTCATCGCGTTGCGCAGCGGGACCTCCTGATCGATCAATTGCCCGTCTTCCACCATCGAGAGGCGGTGCGTCTCCTCCAGGGCGTGGTGGTCGCTGTACTGGTCCGCCTCGCGGTAGCGCCCCTTCAGCCCGGCCGCGAAGTAGTCGGCGGCGTTGCTGCTCACCTCACCGCCGAACAGGTCGAGCGAGAGGCTGTACCAGTGGTTGATGTACTTCTGGATCGTGACGAGATCCACGGCGCCGGCCGTGCGCGGCTCCGTGCCCGTGGCCATCAGCTCGGCAGCACGCTGCACCACGCGATCCACGCCCGACTCGCCCACGAACATGTGGTGCGCCTCCTCGGTGAGCATGAAGCGGGTCGTGCGCGCCAGCGGTGAAAAGCCGCTCTCGGCCTGCGAGGCGAGCTGGTACTTGCCGTCGCGGTCGGTGAACATCGTGAACATGAAGAAGTCGAGCCAGGTCTCGATCGGCTCGTTGAAGGTGCTGAGGATGCGGGGCTTGTCGACGTCGCCCGAGCGCCGCGCCAGCAGCTGCTCCGCCTCCTCGCGCCCGTCGCGGCCGAAGTAGCGGTGCAGAAGGTAGACCATCGCCCAGAGGTGGCGTCCTTCCTCGACGTTCACCTGGAAGAGGTTGCGCAGATCGTACAGCGAGGGCGCGATGCTGCCGAGCCGGGCCTGCTGCTCGACCGAGGCTGGCTCGGTGTCTCCCTGGGTGATGATGATCCGCCGCAGCGCATTGCGGTGCTCGCCGGGCACCTCGTCCCAGGCCGGGCGCCCCGCGTAGTCGCCGAAGCCGATCTGGCGCTCGCCGCTCTCGGGTACGAGGAAGATGCCCCAGCGGTACTCGGGCATCTTCACGTACTCGAAGCGGGCCCAGCCGCTGGGATCGACCTTCACCGCCGTGCGCAGATAGACGTCGTGCGCCTGCCAGCCCTGCGGGCCTATCTCCATCCACCACTTGAGGAAGTTCGGCTGCCACGAGTGCAGGGCGTGTTGCAGGCGGCTGTCCGATTCCAGGTCGACGTTGTTGGGTATGGTCGAGAGGTCCGCCATAACTCACCTTCCTGCCGTGCCGCATACCGTGTGCCGGGCGACGCGGACACCCGATCAGGTGCGCGTGTAGTCGAAGCGCGGTCGCTCCGGTTTGCCGTAGAGCGAGAGCGCGCCCGCCGGGCCAGTGGCGTTTGGCCGCGTGAAGATCCAGTTCTGCCAGGCGGAGAGGCGGCCGAAGATCTTCGTCGCCAGCGTCTCCGGCCCGCCGAAGCGCAGCGATGCCTCCATGCCGGTGAGCGCGTCCGGCGAGAGGCTGGCGCGCTCCTCGACGGCGACGCGCAAGTCGTCCTCGAAGTCGATCGCGTCGATCAGCTCCGTGGCCAGGCCGAGGTCGTCGAGCTGACGCGCGCTCAATGAGCCGGCGCGGCCCGCATCACGCACGGCCGCAACCCGCGCGGGATCTCCGAGGAAGCGCGTCGCCAGGCGCGAGAGGCCGTTCCAGCGCGGTAGGGCGCCGCCGCTGAGACTGCCCGGCCGGGCCGCGACGCCGTTGGCGTCGAGCACGTAGACCCGGTCGGCCGCGAGCAACAGCTCGAACAGCGGGCCGGCGAAACTGGAGCCTTCATCCACAATCGCAAAGACGCTGCGCGCCGTCAGGTCCAGCCGCCGCAGCACGCGGCCCAGCAGCAGCCGTGTCTCGCGCACGAACCAGCTGCGGGGATTCGCGGCCAGCAGTTCACCGCATGCGTGGGCGAGGTCTGGGTCGCCGCGCGTGCGCAGCAGCAGCAGGCCGATCTGCGGCTCGTTGAAGCGCAGGCGCAGCAGCGCATCGTCCAGCTCGCGGGCCATGCGCAGCGGCCACCAGTCCGCAGCGGCCCCCAGCGCGGCGACGGCGTCGTGCGGCTGGCCGGCCGTGGGACCGCTCACGGTGATCTCGACCACCCTGCGAGCATGATCCAGATCGAGCTTCACGTGCCGGTAGGCTACCTGGGTCTCCGTCACGATGGGGTCGAGCGCGTCAAGCGCGATTCCCGGCCCGCGAAAGGCCTCGTTCGCGGCGGCCCGTGCCGTTGCGACCCGTTCGGCCACAACCTCGGCGAAGCGGCTGCGCGGCGCCAGCGTGTCCACCAGCCCCCAGTCGCGCGCGCGTTTGCCCTTCACGCCCTCGGCCATCGTGGCGAAGCGATCGGCGAAGTCGGGCCGTACGCGGCGCTTGTCGATCACGCGCGTGAGGCCGCCGGTGCCCGGCAGCACGGCGAGCAGCGGCACTTCCGGCAGGCTGACGGCGGAGGCGTTGTCGTCCACGAACACGATCTCGTCGCAGGCGGCCGCAAGTTCGTAGCCGCCGCCCGCCGTGGCGCCGTTGCAGGCGGCGATGTAGCGTTGGCCGCTCTCGGCGCTGGCCTCCTCGATATAGAGGCGCGTCTCGTTCGTGAACTTGCAGAAGTTGACTTTGTGCGCGTGCGTGGCGCGTGACAGGGCGTGGATGTTGGCGCCGGAGCAGAAGATGCGGTCGTCGGCGGAGGCGATCACCACGGCGCGCACCTCGGGATGCTCGAAGCGCAGCCGCTGCACCGCGTCGTGCAGCTCGATATCGACGCTCAGGTCGTAGGAGTTGCCCTTCAGCTCGATCGTGGGGTCAAGCCCGCCGAAGCGCTCGACGGCCAGCGTCAGCTGCGCGCTGTCGCCGTCGATTGCCAGCGACCAGTGCCGGTAGCGTTCCGGCCGCGTCTCAAACGCGATCGGGGCCGTGCCGCTGGATGTAGTGGTGGTCATAACGCCTCCTCGGGAGCAGCGGCCACGGCTCGCGCTTCCTGGTTCGTGGCTTTCGTCAGTCTGTCAGACAGTAATACAAAGATGAGAAGGTTGCAAGCGCCTCCACAGGCCAAACGGTCTGACAAAGTTCTAGCGGCCCGGCGCAATGAAGCCGGAGGAAAGTGGCAATCGCGGCGCCATGGAGAGGACCACGGAACGGCGCGCACCGCATCTGGCGGCAAGCCACGCGCGGTTGCTACGATGACCCCGCGAAGCATCGCCCGCCGGGTGCCCCGTGCCCCTCGCCAAGGTTCTCGCCTGCACCGTGATCGGCCTGCAAGGGCGCCTCGTCGAGGTCGAAGTCGATCTCGGCGGTGTCGGCGTGCCTTCACTGACGATCGTCGGTCTGCCGGACGCGGCTGTGCGCGAGTCGGCAGAGCGGGTGCGGGCGGCGATGAAAAACTCCGGCTTCGCCCTGCCGCCGCGGCGCATCGTCGTCAACCTCGCTCCCGCCGACGTGCGCAAAGAGGGGCCGGCCTTCGATCTGCCGATCGCCGTCGGCCTGCTGATCGCCACGGGCCGCATCGTCGCCAACCTGAGTGACAGCGTCGTTTTGGGCGAACTCTCGCTCGACGGCAGCCTGCGCCACACGCACGGCGTGCTGCCAATGGTGGGATTCGCCCGCGAGCTGGGGCTAAAGCGGGCGTTCGTGCCGGCCGAAGACGCCGCCGAGGCCGCGCTGGTCGAGGGAATGCAGGTGCTGCCGGCCGCCTCGCTGGGCGATCTGGCCGAACACCTGGCGGGCATCCGCGAGATCGCGCCGGTAGCCGGCCGCCTGCCCGGGGACGCCGACGGCTTCGAGTGGCGCGGCACCGATCTGGCCGAGGTGCGTGGCCAGGAGCACGTCAAGCGGGCGCTGGAGGTGGCGGCGTCGGGCGGCCACAACGTTTTGATGTCCGGGCCGCCAGGCTCGGGCAAAACCTTGCTGGCGCGGGCGATCCCGGGCATTCTGCCGCGCATGGGCGGCGAAGAGCGGCTGGAAGTCACACGCATCTACAGTGTCTGCGGCATGTTGCCGCCCGGCACGCCGCTGATCGCCCAGCGGCCGTTCCGCGCGCCGCACCACACGATTTCGCACGCGGGCCTGGTCGGCGGCGGCAGCCGCCCGCGCCCGGGCGAGATCTCGCTGAGCCATCGTGGTGTGCTCTTCCTGGACGAGCTGCCGGAGTTCGGCCAGAACGTGCTCGAGGTGCTGCGCCAGCCGATGGAGGACCGCCTGGTGACGATCTCGCGGGCGCAGGGCACGGTGACGTTTCCCGCCAATTTTGTGCTGGTCGCGGCGATGAACCCGTGTCCCTGCGGCTACTACGGCGACCCGGCGAAGCCGTGCACCTGCTCGGCCGGCGCCGTCGCCCGCTATCAGCGGCGCATCTCCGGACCGCTGCTCGACCGCATCGATATTCATATCGACGTGCCGCGCGTCGAGTTCGAGAAGCTTGCCGGCACCGCTGCAGCGGAGGCGACCAGCAGTGTACGCGGACGGGTAGAAGCGGCCCGCACCCGACAGGCCGAGCGTTTCGCCGGCACACGCATCCATACCAATGCCGAGATGACGCCGGCCGACGTGCGCCGTCACTGCCAGGCGGTGCTCGACGACGGCGCCCGCTCGCTGCTGCGCCTGGCGATGGAGCAGCTCGGCCTCTCCGCGCGGGCGTTTCACCGCACGCTCAAGCTGGCGCGCACGATCGCCGACCTCGCTGGCCGTGACGGCATCGCGTCTGCGCACGTGGCCGAGGCCGTGCAGTACCGGCATCGCGCCGCCGGCTGATCCCGCTTAACCGGCTGCAAAGCGACGCGGATTCTTGCCCATCTGTCGTCATCGCGAACCTTCCCCGCGATAATGCAGTGTGAGGCTGCGATGCTACGAGCCGCGACGCCTGGCGTCGTGGCGTCCGGGGAGGATCGGCGGCAGCTCGCCAGTCCGCGTGCCAGGGCGCCGCCGGTCGAGGCTCACGGACGGCGCGATCTGCTGCAACCCGCTCCGGCGCCGAGTGTATGGAGTGTGAGCGGATGTCCACGATTCGTCTCGTCGTCTTCGACCTGACCGGCACGCTGGTGGACGACGGCGGCGCCGTGCTGGACGCCTACCGGCAGTCGCTCGCGGCCGAGCAGATTCCCTTTGCCGAGGCCGACCTCCAGGCGGCTCGCGGCGGCAGCAAACAAGGCATCTTCAGGGCGTTCGCCGAGCGGGCGTTCGGGCCGGGCGAGCAGGCGCAGCGGGCCGCCGCAGCCGCCTTCGATCGGTTTGACGCGGCGCTTGTGGGCGCCTACGGTGAGGGGCCGCTCGCGGAGATCCCGGGCGCCGGCGACTGCCTGGCGGCGCTGTCGCGGCGTGGGTTGAAGCTGGCGACGAACACCGGCTTCGGGCAGGCGCTCGCCCGGATCATGCTGAAGCGGTTGGGCTGGCTCGCGCAGCCGTTCGCCGCGCACGCCGCGTCCGACGAAGTGCCCGAAGGCCGGCCGGCGCCATACATGATCCACCTGGCGATGCAGCGCGCCGGCGTCGAGTCCGCCGGTGACCTGATCGTGGTCGGCGATACGCCTCGCGATCTGCAGGCCGGCTGCAACGCCGGCGCGGGCGGGGTGGTCGGCGTGCTGACCGGCTCGCACGGTGTTGAATCGCTCGGTCGCGTGCGGCACACGCACCTGCTGCGCAGCGTGGCGGAGCTGCCCGATCTGATCGCGGCCGAATTCAACTCCTGACCCCCTCCGCGCCCGAGCTGCCGCCAAGACCGCGATCGTCACGCCGTCTGCGCCAAGCGAGTGATGCCGCGCTACCCGCTCCGGTGCGGCACGACGCCTGCACGAGCTACAGACGGCGGCCATCCGCCCCCTACGTTGGGGTGGGCGCCGCCTGGCCACGGATGCCGCGGCCGTTAATGCCCGCAACGGAGTGCAGGTGGATGACCGCACAGACGCAACTTGAGCGCGCCGCCGTCGATGCCGGCAACCGGGTGCCCGTCCCCTTCACCGGCATGAACCGCATCGGCCTGGGGCGGCTGCTGCGGCAGGCGTTGCGCCGAGGGCAGCGGAACGATCTCGCCGTCCGTGCCGGGAACCTGGCCTTCCGCGCGGTGTTTGCCCTCTTCCCCGCGGCCGTCTCCGCGCTGTGGCTCATGACGGCGCTGCATCAGACGCGGTTCGTCGCTGCGATGGTGAATGTAGCCGGCGCGGCGCTGCCGAAGGCGGCAGGCGAGGCGCTCAAACACCAGATCGCCGGCGCGTCGGGCACGCAGGCGAACGGCTCGCTGACGGTTGGCGCGGTCATCGCCTTCGGTGGCGCGATCTGGGCGATCGCCGGCTTCTTCCTCGCCGCGATCGAAGCGTTGAATGCCATCTACGAGCTGAAGGAACACCGGCCGTGGTGGCGGCGCTGGGGCATCGCCCTGCTGCTCACGGCCGTGATCGTGGTCGTGGTCGGCGGCAGCCACCTGGCGGACAAGCTGTCGCTGGCGTGGGGTGCATCGCCGGCGTTCGGTGCGGTCTGGGCGCTGGTCACCTGGCCGGTGCTGGTCGGCTGCGTGCTGATCGCATTCGCGCTCGTCTACTATGTCGCGCCGGACACCGAGCAGGACTGGTACTGGCTCCGCGCCGGCTCGCTGCTGGCCGCGGTGCTCTGGCTGCTGTTCACCGCCGCGTTTTCGATCTACATCAACAACTTCGCCGCTCCCACGGAAGCGTACGGCGCCCTGGCCGGCGTTGCGGTGCTGATGATCTACGGATACGTCACGGCCTACATCTTCTTGTTCGGCGCACAGATCAACCAGGTGATCGAGGCGGACGCGCCAGACGGCAAAGACGCCGGCGAACGGGCGGCATCAGGATAGTGCCTGATTCAGGTTCAGCGGGCGGCGCGTTCAGAACGTGTAAAGGTGGTGCGCGGAGTGTCGCGGCCGGCGCCGCGAAGGGCGGCGCGCGAACCGCCCCTACCGTTCGATTCCCGATTCCCTGACACCCAATCCCTACCGCGGTACCCCCAAGGGGATTCGAACCCCTGATCTCCGCCTTGAAAGGGCGGCGTCCTGGGCCGCTAGACGATGGGGGCATACCGGGCGGCGCCGGCTGGCGGCGCCTCGCCTCGCTGCGAGTGTATCACGCGCCGGGCGCGGCTCCGAACGCACGCTCAGCCATGGCGCTCCAGGCCGCTGCCGCGCGTCTGCGGCTCGCGCCGCTCCAGTTCGTTGACGGCCTCCACCAGTCGCGGCAGCAGCTCGCCGGAGGGTCCGCTCAGCACGGCGGCGCAGTAGGGCGTGAGCGCCGTTTCGTCCGTGTTCACCTCGATCAGCGCGCCGCCGGAGCGCCAGACGGTCACGGGCAGATCGGCGGCCGGCGTCACCAGCGCCGAGGTGCCCGCCACGAGGCAGAGGTCCGCCCGCTCGGCGGCGTCGAAGCAACGCTCCAGCACGGAGCGGGGAATCGGCTCACCGAACATGACCGTGTCCGACTTGATGATGCCGCCGCAGCGGTCGCAGCGTGGCGGCAACTCGTCCGTGGGCACCTGGTCCGGGCGGTAGCGAGCTTCGCAACCGATGCAGCGCAGCAATGTCCGGTTACCGTGGATCTCAAGCAGCCGCTCGGAGCCGGCGAGGCGGTGCAGGTTGTCGATGTTCTGCGTGACGACGGCGCGCAGGTAGCCCAGCCGTTCCAGCTCGGCAAAGGCGACGTGGCCGGGGTTCGGCTGCGCCCGCTCGATCGCTTCGCCCAGCTCGTTGGAGGAGGCGCCCGGATCGATGCGGCGGCGCCAGTGGTCGGCCGGGTCGCGCAGGAAGATCTGATAGCCGTTCATCGGCGGCTCGCCGTCGCGCGTCCAGAGGCCGCCCTCGCCGCGAAACGTGGGGATGCCGCTCTCCTTCGACAGCCCCGCGCCGGTGAGGGCGATGGCGTAGCGGGCCCGGTGCAGCAGTCGCGCCGCCCGCAGGATCTGCTCCTCCGGCGTCGTTTCGGACCCTTCGGCTGAAGCTGTTCGTTTCGACACTCGCTCGCCCCTCTGCATAACCGCTGATCGGGGATCGTGCCTTATGGCGGCGCCCGCAGGCCGATGCCCGGTGGGTAGTAAGTGCAGGCGAAGTCCAGCCAGCGCGCGAAGTACTCCGGCTCGTGCCCGGCGGCGTCTCGCCCCTCGCTCAGCCGTAGCCGCGCGAAGGCGTCGATCGCCTCGCCGATGCCCGCGATGATCTCCGGCTGCAGGCCCGATTTGCTCCAGCCGATCTTGTTCAACTCCTGCTCAACCGTGGCAAGCATTTCGGGTGTGAGCGCGTCGAAGGCGGCGAGCCAGCCGTCGCGCCCGCGCGGCATTTGGCGGGCGCAGATGCCGCAGTAGCGCTCGGCATCGAACACGTAGTCCTCGTCGTAGGGGCCGCAGTGCATACACCAGGCGCAGATCATGTTTCGCTCTTCGGTTGGGCGCTCGCGTCCGGCCGCGGCGACCAGAAGGCGATCACTCCGGACGCGACCGAGCGCGTGGCGCCGTCGCGCAGGTCGTGGACGTAGATCGTCGGTCCCAGCAGTTCCGGCGGCGTGCCGTTGAGCTGCATGCGGCCGCAGGCGAGCAGGCGCGTGCCGTCTGCCGACCACAACCGATGCGACAAAGCGTACTGGTCGAAGAAGGCGATCGCCATACTGAACTCCGGCGACGGCTCGAACGCGGGGAAGCGCCGCACAGGCTCGCCGTCCCGATCGATCACCAGCCAGGCGACGTGGCCGTCACGCGGTGTCGGCAGCAGCACCGCCAATCGTTCGCCGGACGGCGACCAGACGAAGGCGAGGCACTCGCCGCAGCGGGCGCGGCGTTCGGCGGCGCCGTCCAGGCCGACCAGCCGCAGGCCGGTGTAGCGCGGCGGATCGGCGTTGAGCAGTTGCGCCAGAGCGATATACGCGCCGTCGGGCGACCAGGTGAACGCCGCGGTGCTTGCGGACTCGGCCAGGGCCTCGAGCTTCTTGCCGGCACGGTCGAAGCGCTGCAAGGCGAAACGCGGGCCGTCCGCGGCGCACACGGCGAACGACTCGCCGTCCGCCGACCAGGCCGGCACGCGGTAGCCGGTGTGATTGCTGGCGAAGGTTTGCGTGGCCGGCGCCGTCGCCAGCTCCAGCAACGAGATCTCGCCGCCGACGTGCAGCAGCAACGCGTCCGAGCGCGGCGACCAGGCGCTGAACAGCGGCGCCCCCCGTGCCACGCCCTGCGCCGGACCACGCCCTTCGGCGTCGAGGAACAGCAACGTGAGGCCGACCATCGGCGTGGGCGCGAGCAGCGCAACGTGGCGTGCGTCCGGAGACGGGTTGACATAATAGGGCATGCGAGGCCCCAGCATACCCCCGCCCTCGGGACTGCGGAACAACGAGGCGACGGCTTCGCCGCGCGTTTCGATGCGCAGCAGTTGGGCCGGCGGCTGGCCACCCGCCTCGGCTTCGATCGTGGCGACGAGGAGCGCCGCACCGTCCGCTGTCCAGGTCGGCCAGCTATAGGCGAAGGGAGCGGGCCGAACAAGCGGTGACTGCACCTCCGGATGGGCGAGGGTGATGGGCGCACCGCCACCATCGGGCAGCAGGAGCAGCTCCCCGACCGGGCCGACGGCGGCCAGCGCAGCCAACGTCAGCGGGCGCCGGCCGCGGCGCGCGTGATCGCGCGGCCGAGACGCGCCACCGCCTCACCGATCTCCTGCGGGCGCACGGCGCTGAAGGCGAGGCGGATGTGGCCGTGCTCGTCGTCGTTCATGTAGAAGGCGCTGCCAGGGAAGTAGCTCACCCCCTCGTCCCAGGCGAACGGCTGCAGCGCCAGATCGCTGAGACCGTCGGGCAGCTTCACCCAGATGAAAAAGCCCCCGTCGGGATCGGTCCAGCTGCAGAGGCGGCTCAGGTGCTCGCCCAGCGCGGCGTCCATCGCCTCGAACTTGCGCTTGTAGACATCGCGCACCACGGCCACGTGCGGCCGGAAGTGGCCCGCTTCCACATAGGCGCGCACGGTGCGCTGGGCAAACGGACTGGTGCCGTTGTCGAAGCGCATGCGCACGAGGCCGTCGATCAGCGGCTTCGGGCCCTTGATCCAGCCCACGCGCAGTCCCGGCGCGATCGTCTTGCTGACCGTGCCCATGCGGATCACGCCCTCGCCGCCGGAAAGCGAAAGCAGCGAGGGCACCGGCTCGCCGCGGTAGCGCAGCTCACCGTAGGCGTCGTCTTCCACGATCAGCACGCGGTGGCGCGAGGCGACCTCGATCAGCTGCCGCCGCCGTTCGAGCGGCATGGTGGTTCCGGCCGGGTTGTGAAAGACGGGGATGATGTAGATCAGCTTCGCCGGCGTGCCCTCGCGTTCGAGCCGATCCAGCGTCTCGTCGAGCCGGTCAACGCGCATGCCCTGTTCGTCCATCGGCACGGCGGCGAAGCGTGCGGCGGAGCCCTTGGCCGCGCGGATGGCGCCCGCGTAGGTCGGAGCCTCGATTACGCAGTAGTCACCGGGGTCGAGGAAGGTCTGGCAGACGCAGGCGAAGGCGTGGGCGCTGCCGCTGGTGATCACGACGTTCTGGGCGCCGAGCGCAAGACCCGGCTCCGGCTCCATCACGTCCACGACCATCTGCCGCAGCTCGACGACCCCCTGCGGCGTGCCGAGCAGGTATTCGAGCGCCGGCGCCGGCTCGCGTTGCAGCACGGTGCGCACGGCCTCGCCGATCTCCGCGACGGGGAAAGTCGGCGCATCCGGCACACCGGCGTAGAGCGAAATGACCGGCTTGTTTGGCGGCGGGCCGGGCACCCAGCCCTGCGCCAGGCGCGCCGGCGTGGCCAACAGGCGGGTGATCTCGGCCTCGCTCCAGGGCTGCCCGGTGCCGCTCGCCGATTCGGTGGTTGTGCCGACCATCCACGTACTCCGCATGCATCTTGAGGCATCGTAGCGTCTCTTCCGCCGACGGGCTACGCCCGCGGGCGGCCGGAGCCGCGCGATCTGTCGGCCGCGCGATTGACAGTGCTAGCGAGCGCTTCCTACACTCAAGGCAATCGGATAGATACGGCGACGACGGAGACGAGTAGGCGGGGCCGGCCGGCCCAGCGAGTCCGGTTCGGTGCAAGCGGACGCCGCGCCCCCTGCCGAAGATCCCTCCCGAGCTTCCGGCCGAAAGTGCCTGAGACGGTGCGAGTAGACCCGGGCGGAGCGCCCACCGTTACCAGGGGCAGGAGCATCCGCGGGCGGCAGCCGGCGCGTGCTCCGGCAGAGCGGTCGCGCTTTCGAGCGCGGCAAGCAGGGTGGTACCGCGGGTTGCCATGTTCGGCCCGTCCCTCATCGCAGGGGCGGGCCCTTTTGTATTGGGCAGTCAGGAGCGCGTTGGGCGCGGCAGGGGACGCGGCACGGACCGTTGTCCAGGGCCCGAGCGGAGGTACGCGATGACCATGAGCAAGCCGGCCTTCCAGCCGGTCTCCAGCAAAGTCGACTTCCCGGCGCTGGAGACGCGCATCGCCGCCTTCTGGAAGGCGAACGAGATCTTCCGCAAGAGCGTGGAGCAGCGGCCGGAGAAGGACCTGTTTGTCTTCTACGAGGGACCGCCGACGGCGAACGGCAAGCCCGGCATCCACCACGTGCTGGCGCGGGCGTTCAAGGACGCGATCCCGCGCTACCAGACGATGCGCGGCAAGCGCGTGCCGCGCAAGGGCGGCTGGGACACACACGGCCTGCCCGTGGAGCTGGAGGTCGAGCGCGCCCTCGGCCTGCGTTCCAAGCCCGACATCGAGGCCTACGGCGTCGAGGCGTTCAACAAGAAGTGCAAGGAGTCGGTCTTCGCCTACATCCAGGACTGGGAGCGGATGACCGAGCGCATCGGCTTCTGGGTGGACATGTCCGACGCCTACGTGACGTATGCCGACTCGTACATCGAGAGCGGCTGGTGGATCATGAAGTCGTTGTGGGACGGCGGGCTCGTCTTCCAGGACTACCGCTCCGCGCCGTACTGCCCGCGCTGCGGCACCGGCCTCTCCTCGCACGAGCTTTCGCTGGGCTACCAGGACGACGTGCCCGATCCGAGCGTGTACATCAAGTTCCGGCTCGAACAGCAGCACGGTGCCTCGCCCATGCTGCGCCTCGGAGACGGCGTGCCGACCTTCGTGCTCGCCTGGACGACCACGCCCTGGACGTTGCCCGGCAACACGGCGCTGGCCGTCGATCCGAACGCGACATACGCGCTCATCGAAGTCGCCGGCCCTGCCAGCTCGCCGTCGGACGCCGCCGGCGCGCCGGCCGACCGCGAGCGACTGATCCTGGCCCAGCCGCTGGTCGAGCACGCGGTCGGCGCGGAGCACGAGGCGCTAGTGCTGGGCACCTTCCTCGGCAGCGCCCTCGTCGGCCTGGCCTACGTGCCGCTGTACGAGCCGCGCGACTGGGGCGTGCCGGCGATGACCTTCGATGACGAGGGCCACGTGGCGCCGATCCCCGCGGGCGAAAGCGGCCCTGAGCGCCGCGTGCAGGCCGCCGATTTTGTCTCGATGGAAGAAGGCACCGGCGTGGTGCACATCGCCCCGGCCTTCGGCGCCGACGACCTGGAGATGGGCAAGCGCCGCAAGCTGCTGTTCGTGCAGCCGGTGGATGCGCGCGGCAACATGATCTCTCCCGGCCAGCCCTGGGATGGCCACTTCGTCAAGCAGGCGGACCCGGTGATCACAGCGGACTTGCGCGAGCGCGGCCTGCTCTGGAAGAGCGGGACGATTCGCCACACGTACCCGTTCTGCTGGCGCTGCGACACGCCGCTGCTCTACTACGCCCGCACCTCGTGGTACATCCGCACCACGCGCTGGAAAGACAGCCTGCTCGCCAACAACGAGCGGATCAACTGGTATCCCGACTACATCAAGCGCGGCCGCTTCGGCGACTGGCTGGAGAACAACATCGACTGGTCGGTCTCGCGCGAGCGCTACTGGGGCACGCCGATGCCCGTCTGGCGCTGCGAGTCGCCGGACTGCGACGCGGCCGACTGCATCGGCTCAGTGGCCGAGCTGCGGGAGCGCGCCGTCGATCCGGTGGTCGTGGATGGGCTGCCGGAGCTGCACCGGCCCTACGTGGACACCGTGCTGCTGCGCTGCGACAACTGCGGCGGCCAGATGCGCCGTGTGCCCGAAGTGCTCGACGCCTGGTACGACTCGGGCGCCATGCCCTACGCGCAGTGGCACTATCCGTTCGAGAACAAGGACCTGTTCAAGCAGCGCTACCCGGCAGACTTCATCTGCGAGGCGATCGACCAGACGCGCGGCTGGTTCTACACGCTGCACGCCGAGGCGACGCTGCTCAACGCGGTCGAGGCCGTGCCGGAGGGGATCTCCTACCGCAACGTGATCTGCCTGGGCCACGTCCTCGACGGACGTGGCGAGAAGATGAGCAAGTCGCGCGGCAATGTCGTGGATCCGTGGGAGCCGCTGGACCGCTACGGCGCCGACGCGACGCGCTGGTATCTTTACACGGCTTCGCCGATGGGCCAGCCGCGCCGCTTCAGCACGGAGCAGGTGGGCGAGAGCGTGCGCCGCTTCCTGCTGACGCTCTGGAACACCTACAGCTTCTTCGTGACGTACGCGAACCTCGACGGCTGGACGCCCGGTGCGGGCAGAGGGGAGCGATCGGAGCTCGATCGCTGGGTGCTGTCCGAGCTCAACCTGACCGTCGAGCGGGTGACAAAGGAATTTGACCTCTACAACCCGACGGAGGCCGGCCGCGCTGTCCAGGAGTTTGTCGAAGATCTGTCCAACTGGTACGTACGTCGCAGCCGCCGCCGCTTCTGGAAGAGCGAATCGGACCAGGACAAGCTCGCGGCGTACAGCACGCTGTACACGTGCCTGGTCACCGTGGCGCAGCTGACGGCGCCGCTGGCGCCGTTCGTCGCCGACGAGCTCTGGCAGAACCTTGTGCGCGGCGTCGACGCCGGGGCGCCGGAGAGTGTGCATCTCTCTGACTGGCCCGCCGTGCGTCGCGAGCTGATCGACGAGTCACTCAGCCGCGAGGTGCGGCTGGTGATGCGCCTCGCAAGTCTGGGCCGCGCGGCGCGGGCAAAAGCTCGGGTGAAGGTGCGGCAGCCGCTGGCCGAACTGGCCGTGCAAACGCGCGTGCCGGGCGAGTCCGAGGCGCTGGCGCGGCTGGCGCCGACGCTGCTGGAGGAGCTGAACGTGCGCTCGCTGCGGGTGCTCAGCCACCGCGATGGCCTGTTGAGTTACCAGCTGCGGCCGAACCTGCCGAAGCTCGGGCCGAAGTACGGCAAGGCGATCGGCCTGATCCGCAACGCGCTGGCCGCGGCGAACCCGGCCGACGTGGCGGAATCGGTGGCCAACGATGCGCCCGTCGTGCTGGACGGTTTCACGCTGGAGCCGGATGAGGTGCTGGTCACGGCCTCGGAGCCGCCCGGCTACACCGTGGCGCAGGAGGCCGGCTACACCGCCGCGCTGGACACGACGATCACCCCGGAGCTGGCCGACGAGGGACTGGCGCGGGAGCTGGTGCACCGCTTGCAGACGATGCGTCGCGACGGCGGCTTCGAGATCGCCGACCGCATCTCCGTGACGTATCGAGGCGACGCCGAGGTGCGCCGCGTCATGGAACAATACGCCGACTACGCGAAGTCGGAGCTGCTGGCGCTCGTCCTGCGCGAGGGCGAGCCGGAGCCCGGCGCCTTCAGCGACACGCAGAATGTGGACGGACGCGAAGTGGTGCTCAGTGTGCGACGGGTCGGGGGCGTGCGGTCCGAGTAGGCGCTTCTGGTCGCGGTCTCAGCCCGTTGTCTTGTCGTAGGTCTTGGCGGCGAAGCGGGCGGGGCCGCGGCGGAAATCGTCCGACTGCAGCACGGTGCTGCCGATGATCATCTCCTGCGGCAGCGCATCGTCCGGCGTCTTGCCCAGGCCGCGCAGCACGGCCTCGGTGTCGCCGCGCAGGCCCGCCTGCGGCACGGCCGCCATGATCTGCGCCAGCTCGCGCGCCCGCGGCAGTAGCTCGGCGTCGAGCACAAGCTCCTGGATCAGGCCCATGCGCAGCGCCTCGGCGGCGTCGATGCGGCGGCCGGTCTGGATCAGGTACAGCGCGTTGCCCAGGCCAACGACGAGCGGCAGGCGATACGTGCCGCCGTCGATCAGCGGTACGGAAAAGCGGCGGTTGAGCACGCCGTACTCGGAGCTGGCCGCGCCGATGCGGAAATGGCAGGTCAGCGCGATCTCCAGCCCGCCGGCGAAGCAGTAGCCGTTGATCGCGCCGATGATCGGCTTGTAGATGTCGGTCAGATAGGTCACGCGGCGGTTCTGGAAGTAACCGCGGCGCCGCTGCTCCGGACTCTGCGGCTCCTGCGGCGCGGCTGCGCTCGCTCGGCGGGCCATCTCGGTCAGGTCGCCGCCGGCGCAAAACGCCTTGCCCGCGCCCGTGAGGATCGCGACGCTCGCCGCATCGTCGTCGCGGAAGCGGCGGTAGGCTTCGCCCAGCGCCTGGAAGAGGCCGCCGCCGAAGTTGTTCATCTTCTCCGGGCGGTTGAGCGTGATCGTGACGATCGCGCCGTCCTGCTCGTAGAGCACCGGCTCGTCCGCGCTCGTCATTCGGCCACTCCCGCCAGCGCCGCGCAGACGAGCACGAGCTGCTGCACGCCCTGCCGCATCGGCGCGATCTCGATCCACTCGCTGGCGCTGTGGATGCCGGCGCCGCGCGTGACGCCCAGCGCCAGCGCCGGTATACCCTGGCTGAGCGGAATGTTGGCGTCGGTGCTGCCGGCAGTGGGTTCCGGGCGCACCCCCACGCGCAGAAGCACGGCGGCGCAGAGCTGCATCAACGGATGTGTGCGCGGGATCGAACCCGCCGGCCGCTGGCCCACCTCTTCGATCTCGACTGTGATCTCGGGACCAGCCGCGCGCCGCAGGATCTCTTCGACCCGATCCGAGAGATCGGCAAGCGCCGCCACGCCGACCGAGCGCATGTCCAGCAGCAGCTCGGCCGATGGCGCCACCACGTTGACGCCGTCGCCGCCGCTGATGCGGCCGATGTTGAAGGTGGTGCGCGGCTCGGTTGGCACCTTCAGCCGCGCGATCTCGGCCGCCGCCTGCACCGCCGCGTGCACGGCGCTGGCCTTGCCGAAGTCGAGCCAGCTATGCCCGCCCTCAGCGTGGAAGCGGACCTTCAGCCGGCGGCTGCCCACCGCCACATGCCCCAGGCGGCCAAGCATCGTGCCCTCGATCGCGAGTACGGCGCTCAGCCGGCCCGCGAAGTGCTCCATCGTGTCGCGCGAGCCGCGCAGGTCGCCCAGGCCCTCTTCGCCGACGTTACCCACAACCCACACCGGACGCTCGAAGCGCAGCCCCGCGGCCTGCGCCGCCGCCAGCGCCGTGATCGTGCCCGCCACGCCGGCCGAATTGTCTCCCACGCCGGGGCCGTAGAGGCGGCCGCCGCGCCGCGAGACGCGGTGATCTACGGCTTCGGTGAAGACTGTATCGAGGTGCGCAAGCAGCGCGATGCCCTCGCCCGTGGTCGGGCCGAAGCGGCCGGCGACGTTGCCCAGCCCGAAACCGTGCACCTGCTCGGCGCCCAGCTCCTGCAGCCGCTGTGCGACATAGGCGGCGCGGCGCTCTTCGCCGAAGGTCGGCGCCGGGATCTCGGCGATCGCCGCGGTCTCGCGCTCGCAGGCGGCAGGGTGCCGGTCGAGCCAGGCGAACGCATTCGTCACGGCGGTCAACGAGGCCACGCGGGCGATGGCAGTGCCGCAGTCTTTGCCGGGCGCGCCGAGATTCAAAGCTTGCACAGGGAACTCTTTCGGTTCCTCCACAACCATCGGGCGTTTCGCCGGAACCTGCTGATGGTTGGCCGATCGTAGGGAGCGTTGCGGCCACGCGTCAAGGCGGCGCGAGCATAACCGCGGCGCCGCGCGGGGCACGCTACAATTCGGCGGGGCCGAACGCCCCGATTCTATCGATGTTCGAGGTACTTTGTGCTGCCGCTCGACAACATCCGCGTGCTCGACCTCACCCGGCTGGCGCCCGGTCCGCACTGCACGATGATTCTCGCCGACCTGGGCGCCGACGTGATTCGCATCGAAGAGCCCGGAGGCGGCCGCCGCGCCGTGATGGAGCGTGAGCGCGAAGCCGATCCGCAACGCGAGCAGCGCGAACGTCGCCTCGCGGCCTTCAGGGCACTCGACCGCAACAAGCGCAGCGTGGCGCTGAACCTCAAGGCGCCGGAAGCACTAGCGGCCTTCTACCGGCTCGCGGATCGCGCCGATGTGGTGATCGAGGGCTACCGCCCCGGCGTGGTCAAGCGGCTGGGCGTGGATTTCGAGACGCTGGCGGCGCGCAATCCGCGCCTGGTCTACTGCTCGATCAGCGGCTACGGCCAGCAAGGGCCGTACCGGCTGCTCGTCGGGCACGACATCAACTACGCCGCGATGGCCGGGGCGCTGAGCATCACCGGCCCCGCCGACGGCCCGCCCTACTTTCCGGCGAACCTGCTGGGCGACTACGCCGGCGGCGGCATGCATGCGGTGATCGGCATCCTGACGGCGCTGTGGGCGCGTGAGCGCACGGGCCGCGGGCAGTACGTGGACATCAGCATGACCGAAGGCATTTTGACGTTGCTCGCGGCGGCGCTGAGCGAGTCCTACGGCACCGGCGAGTTCGTGCGGCGCGGGGTCCATCGCCTGACGGGGGCACTGCCATACTACGGGCTGTACCGCTGCAAGGACGGTCAGTATCTCTCCCTCGGCGCCAACGAGCCGTGGTTCTACGACAACCTGATGACGGCGGTGGGCCGCCCGGACCTCGCGGGCACGCAGGGCGACACCGCACGCCGCGAAGAGGTCCGCGCGGTGCTGCGCGCAGCGATCGCGATGAAGACGCGCGACGAATGGTTTGCCGCCCTACAAGACAAGGATGTTTGCGTCGCGCCCGTGTACGAGCTGGACGAGCTAGAACGCGACCCGCAGATCGCGGCGCGGCAGATGCTTGTAGACGTGCCGCACCCAGAGTTCGGCACCGTGAAGCAGGTCGGCGTCTCGGTGAAGTTGTCGGAGACGCCGGGTGCGATCCGCTCGCCGGCGCCGCAGCGCGGACAGCATACCGAAGAGGTCCTGCGCGAAGCCGGCCTGACCGACGCCGAGATCGAGGCGCTCGGCCCCACCCCCTGACGCCCTCTCTCCAGGAACTGGAGAGAGGGCGTCAGGGGGTGGGGTGTTTGGAGCGCCACTCGGCGACGATCGGCTGCGCGGCGCGAAAGGCTTCCACCGCGGCGGGGAAGCCCGCGTAGCCGGCGAGCTGGAAGAAGACCTCGCGGATCTCCTCCGGCGTGACGCCGTTGGTCAGGGCGCCGCGCACATGTGTGGCCAGCTCCTGAGAGCGGCCGAGCGCCGTGAGCGTGGCGAGGTTGACAATACTGCGCGTTCTTCGGTCCAGGCCCGGCCGGTTCCAGATGTCGTTCCACGCCTGCGTGGTCACGAACTCTTGAAACGGCTGCGTGAACTCGTCGGCGTTGGCCAGCGCGCGGTCGACATAGTCGGAGCCAAGCACCGCGCGCCGCGTCTCCAGGCCGGCCTCGAAGCGGGCAGACTGATCCATCGCACTCTCCCTCCGGCGGCCGCCGTGAGCTGGCGCCGCGGCGTTGTACACTGTGCGGCGTGCGGCGGAGCGGCGCAAGCGCGGGGCTGCGCTCTGCTCCGACCCGGGCCGCCGTCGGCCCGCAAGACTCCGGAGCGTGAAGCGGCGTGACGTGCCAGCACGAGGTCAACCGGAGGGTGGTCGACGAGTTCCGCGCGAACGGGGGCGTTGTTGGCGGCGCAATGGCGGGCAGGCTGCTGCTCTTGCTGACCGCGACCGGCGCCAAGAGCGGCCTGCAGCGCACGACGCCGCTGCGCTACTTCGCGGACGACGGGCGCCTGGTCGTCTCCGCGTCCAACCTCGGCGCACCGCACGATCCCGCCTGGTATCGCAATCTCCTGAAGTATCCCGATGTCACGGTTGAGGTGGGCAGCGAGCGCTTCGCCGGGCGTGCGCGGGTGCTTGCTGGCGAAGAGCGTGCGCAGACGTGGACGAGGATGAGTGCGGCCTACCCGTTCCTGCTGGAGCACCAGGCGCGGACCAGCCGCCAGCTTCCGCTCGTCGCGCTGGAACGCCGCGATCGGTGAGTGCGCCTTTTGAGACTGTCGCCGCTATCCATGCGCCCGACCTCCCGTTGGCGAAACGTTCCATTCGCAGCTCAAAAGCTGAGAGGAAATCATGAAGATCCGCGAAGCGACCGCCGCCGATGTTGATGAGGCGGGCCGCATCATCTACGCCGCCTTCAAAGGCATCGCCGAGCAGCACAACTTCCCCACGGATTTCCCCACGCCGGAGTCCGCAGTGCGCTCGGCGCGCTTCAGCATTGCGCACGAGCAGTGCTATGGCGTGGTGGCCGAAGCGGAAGGCCATCTGCTCGGCTCCGCCTACGCGCATGAGCGCGACCCGATCGTCGGCGTCGGCCCGGTCTCCGTCGATCCGCGGGCGCAGGCCGGCGGCGTGGGCAAGGCGCTGATGCGGGCCTTGCTTGAGCACACGGCCGGTGCCGCGGGCGTGCGGCTGGTGCAGGACGCTTTCAACACGACCTCAATGCCGCTGTACGCCTCGCTGGGGTTCGAGGCGCGCGAGCCGCTGGTGCTCGTGTCCGGCACGCCGAAGGCTGAGCCAACCGCGGACATCGAAGTGCGGCCGATGACCGAGGCGGATCTGGACACCTGCGGCGCGCTCTGTGAGCGTGTGCATGGTTTCCCGCGCACGGGCGAGCTGCGCGACGGTCTGGGGCGCTTCGCGCCGGCGGTGGCCGTGCGCGGGGGCCGCATCGTCGCGTACAGCTCCGGGCTTTCGATGCGCGGCCACGGAGTTGCCGAATCCGACGAAGCGATGCAGGCGCTGATCTCAGATGCAGCGGCCTTCGCACCGGAACAGCCGGCGTTGCTGCTGCCGATCCGGCAGGCCTCCTTCTTCCGCTGGGCGCTGGCGGCGGGGATGCGCGTGGTGAAGCCCTGCACGCTGATGACCATCGGCGCCTATCAAGAGCCTGCCGGTTGCTACTTTCCGTCCATCCTGTACTGACCTGTGCCGAGTGGCGCTGTCGCGTGCCAGAACGAGTTTTTCGCCTTCTAAGCGTTCCTAAAGGATCGTGTCGCAAACTCGGAGATGGAGAGCGGCGCCGGCGGCCGGCGCCGGGAACGGAGGGCGCGGCAGAGGCGGACACGGCGCCGTTTGCAGACGTAACGGGCCGGACGGGGTAGAACGAGCCGGGGCGCTGCGGGATTGTACGATCTAGCGTTCATCCGCGGGGCGCCGACATCACACCAGGAGTCCGCCAGCCGATGCGTCCTTTCCGAGTCCTGCTTGTTGCCGGCGCGGCAGCGCTGACGGCGAGCCTGTTGCCGGCTATCGCCTTCGCTCTCCCCGCGGCCAGCGCGCAATCGCTGCCGCCGGCAGGTCGCCTGTACGGCTTCGTCCAGGTGGACGATCACGGGGCCTATGACGCCACCACCGTGATCGCACACGTGAACGGCAGTATCTGCGGCCAGGCGTCGTACGACGCAAACCGGGGGCTGTACATCATCGACCTGGACAGCAGCATCGCGGAATGCGCCCAGGCCGGAAACGTTGTCTGGTTCTCAGTTGGCCCGTGCACGGCGTACACCACCGGCACGGTGCCGGAGTTCAGCGGCGCAGAACAGGTCGACCTGATCGCGCCAGGACGGTGCTAACTACTCCTGCTGCGGCGCCCCGGCTGGCGGGGCCGGGGCGCCGCCTCTCTGGTTCGACCCCGCCCCAATCTGACATCCTGGTTCCCCTTCTGGCAAACGCCCCGGTTCGTGCCGCCGGGGCGTTTGCATGCGCGCGGCGTGGCCGGTGAGACCGTCGATCGTCCGCGCACGCTCCCGATCGGCTACTTCCCCCTCGCGCAAACCGGCGCACATACTGGGGCAGTGCCAACAGAGCGACCTGCCGCCGCGAAGCCACCGGCGGGCGTGCTTGAAGGGAAAGGCGATGCCGCAGACCTACCGGGCGCTCGTGGTCGACAAGCAGGACGGTGTGTTTTCCGTCGGCGTGCGCGAGCTGCCCTTCGACCAGCTTCCGGCCGGCGACGTCACGATCCGCGTCGCGTACTCCACGGTGAACTACAAGGATGGCCTCGCCTGCACCGCGGACGGGCGCATTATTCGCGGCTACCCGATGGTGCCCGGCGTTGACCTGGCCGGCACGGTGACCGACTCCATGAACGGCCGCTTCAAGGCCGGCGACGAGGTCGTGGTCACGGGCTTCGACCAGGGCGTATCGCACCCGGGCGGCTTCGCCGAGTACGCGCGAGTGCCGGCCGGCTGGGTTGTCAAGCTGCCCGCCGGCCTCTCATTGCGCGAGGCAATGGCGCTGGGCACAGCCGGCTTTACCGCGGGGCTCTCCGTGCAGCGGCTGGAAGAGAACGGCCTGCGCCCGGGCAACGGGCCGGTACTGGTGACCGGCGCGACCGGCGGCGTGGGCAGCACGGCCGTCAGCATGCTGGCCGGGCGCGGCTACGAGGTCGCGGCAAGCACGGGCAAGTCGTCCGAGCACGGCTTCCTGCGCGGTCTCGGCGCCGGCGAAATCTTGACGCGTGAAGAAGTCTCGGCGCAGAGCAACCGGCCGCTGGAGAAGGAGCGCTGGGCCGCGGGCGTGGACCCAGTTGGCGGGGACACCCTCGCCTACCTGGTGCGGACGACGAAATACGGCGGTTCCGTTGCAAGCTCTGGCCTGACTGGCGGCACCGCGCTCAGCACGACGGTCTTCCCCTTCATCCTGCGCGGGGTCAGTCTGCTGGGCATCGAGTCGGTGATGTGCCCGATGGCCGTACGCGAGCCACTCTGGCAGCGACTGGCCGGCGATCTGAAGCCGAAGGGGCTGAGCGACAGCATCGCCCACGAGATCACGCTGGAACAGGTGCCCGAGGTCGTACCGGTGATCCTGCGCGGCGGCGTGACGGGCCGCGCCGTGGTGCGCATCGGCGCGTAGCGCCGTGCCAGGCAAAAACGGCGACTGTCACGCCGGCCGGCAACAGACGAGGCCGCCACCTACTCGACCGTCAGGATCTCGCGCTTGGGCGGCTGCAGCAGCAGTTCGCTCGTGCTGCGGCTCCACTCTTCGAAGTCCGACGCCGATATCACGCTTTGCATGCTGGCTTCGAGCTCGGCCAGCGTGTTGAACTGCTCCTCGAACTGCAAGTCCGGAGCGCCCGGCGAGGCCATCGACATGCGCAGCACGCGCGGGCGGGCGCGGCCGGACGCCTCGACCAGTTGCGCCAACCGGCCCAGCCGTTGCGTCACCGCGTCGGTCTGGCCGGGGCGGGTGTAGAAGGACAGCCGCGAGACATACATCTCAGTCTGCTCCCTGGTCTTCCGGCCGGCGCCGAGCGCGCTGGCGGGCCAACTCCCGCGCGGACGGCAGCGGCGGCTCAGCGCGGACAGTGGTGCGCTGCGCCTACTTCACGGTGCGACATCTCGACACGCGTTCGGGCATCGGGTGCCTCCCGGGTTACTTCGCGAGCATCACTTCCGTGGACTTGATCACCACGGTCACCGCGTCGCCGGCCTTCAGCGCCAGCCGCTCCACGCTGCTGCGCGTGATCGCCGAGACAACATCGTGACCGCCGACGTCCACGATTACTTCGGCCATCACCTCGCCCAGCTTGATCGCCTTGACCGTGCCCGGCAGTTGATTGCGTGCGCTGAGCTCCATAACCCTGCTCCTGCCCTTGACGTGAGTGTTCGCAATTCGCATACTCGCAAGGCGAGTACTCTGCAATCGGGATGCGCCATGTCCAAGCTTAAGGCGGGGCTTTCCGCCGGGGAATACGCCATTCTCGGCGTGCTGCGCGAGCGCCCGATGCACGGCTACGAGATCTCCCGCCGCTTCGCCGCCGACCTCGATTTGGGACTCGTGCTGCCGATGGACATGAGCACGGTCTACGCCCTGCTCAAGGAGTTGCACGAGCAGGGGCTGATCGACGGGCAGCGCGAGACGGTGGGCCTGCGGCCGCCGCGCACGGTCTATCACCTCACGCCCGAGGCGGACGCGCAACTGTTGCACTGGTTGGAAGAGCCGGTGGCCCGCCTGCGCGAAGTGCGCGCGGACCTGATGGTGAAGCTGTACTTCTGCCGCGCGATTGGCAGCGCCCTTGCCGCGCGCCTGCTCGACGCGCAGCTCGCCGAGAGCCGGTCATACCTGCAGCGGGCGGATCGGCTGGCGGCGGAAGCGGCGCCGGAAGGTTTTGAGCGGCTGGTGCGCGAATCGAAGGCCACCGCTGCACGCGCCACGGTTGCCTGGCTCGCCGCCGAGCGCGATCGCCTGGCCGGCTGAGTCTCGCCCGGAGTATGGTCTGTGAAACGCGCGCTTGCCCTGATCGTGTTCTCCTTGCTGTTCCCCGGCGCCTGCAGATCGAGCAACAACAGCAAATCAGCCTCCACGCCGGCGCAGATCGCTTCCGCGATCGCCACGGTCGCCACGCGGGCGGGGTCGCCGTCGGCGGCAGGCGTGGCCACGGCGACGCCGAGTCCGCCGCCGGTGCAAGCGGCCCTTCCGGCGACGCCGCCCGCCGCCGCACACGCCACGGTGACGCCGGCACTGAACCTGGGCGGTTCGCTCACCGTGTTCGCCGCCGCCTCGTTGACCGAAGCCTTCAACGAGATCGGCCAGGGCTTTCAGCAAAGCACGGGCGTGAAGGTGACGTTCAGCTACGGCGCATCGAGCACGCTGCAGACGCAACTCGCCCAGGGCGCGAAGGCCGATATCTTCGCCTCCGCCGACCAGCCGAACATGGACAAGGCAAAACAGGCCGGCGTGATCGACGGGCCGGACCAGCTATTCGTCAAGAACAAGCTGGCCGTTATCTTTCCGAAGGCGAACCCGGCGAAGATTCAATCGTTGCAGGACCTGGCGAAGCCGGGCATTGCCTTTGTCTTGACCGACCCGAGCGTGCCGATCGGCAACTACGCCCGCCAGGCACTACAGAAAATGGCGCAGGATCCCAGCTTCGGCGCCGGTTTCGACCAGAAGGTGCTTGCCAACCTCAAGTCACAGGAAGCCAACGTGCGCGCCGTGGTCAGCAAAGTCCAGCTTGGCGAAGCGGACGCGGGGATCACGTACACCACCGACGTCACGCCCGACGCCGCGAAAGACGTGCAGAGCATCGTGATTCCGGACCAGTTCAACATCATCGCCACCTATCCGATCGCCGTGGTGAAGGGCGCGGGGAACGGCGCCGCGGCGCGGGCGTTCATCGCCTACGTACGGTCGGCGCCCGGCCAGGCCGTGCTGAAAAAGTGGAACTTCATCACCGACGCGGACACGGGGCAGTCATGACCGCAAGCGATTCAAGGAACCTACGGACTATGAGCCGATGTTGAATGCCGAACGGATCCGCACGCGCACGAGGCCGCGCGTGGCCGACATTGAGGCTCGCGGACCGCGGCTGAACGCCGGCGATCTGCTGGTGTTGCCGGCGACGGTGTTCGTGCTGTTCGTGGCCGTGCCGCTCCTCGCCCTCACCTGGCGGGCGGCCCAATCGGGCGCGTTGTGGAGCAGCCTCGCGCAGCCGCCGATCCGCGACGCCCTGCGCCTCAGCCTCACCACCAGCCTGCTGACCGTGGCGATCGTGCTGCTGCTGGGCACGCCGCTCGCCTACCTGCTGGCACGGCGCCGCTTCCCCGGCCAGGCGCTGGTCGACACGCTGGTCGACCTGCCGATGGTGCTGCCGCCGGTGGTGGCCGGCGTCGCTCTGCTGATGGCCTTCGGCCGGCGCGGCGTCCTGGGCCCCGCCCTGGCCGGCGCCGGCCTCGACGTCGCCTTCACGGCCAAGGCGGTGGTCGCGGCGCAGCTGTTCGTCAGCAGCCCCTTCTACATCCGTGCCGCACGGGTCGGCTTCCAGGGCGTGGACGCGACGCTGGAGCAGGCGGCGGCGATCGACGGCGCCTCGCCCTGGCGTGGCTTCCGGCACATCACGCTGCCGCTGAGCCTGCCCGCGCTGCTGAGCGGCCTCGTGCTCTGCTGGGCGCGGGCGCTGTCGGAGTTCGGCGCGACGATGCTGTTCGCCGGCAACCTGCGCGGCAGCACGCAGACGCTGTCGCTGGCGATCATGACGGCGATGGAGGCCAACCTCTACACCGCGCTGGCGCTGTCGGTGCTGCTGCTCGCCGTCGCC
>DATGEL010000021.1 GCA_035310145.1 Dehalococcoidia bacterium | reverse complement strand
CGGCCGGGCATCGTGCACCGGCTGGACAAGGACACCAGCGGGCTGCTGCTGGTCGCCAAGAACGACCACGCCCACGCGGCCCTCTCACGCCAACTGGCGCAGCGCAGCATGGCGAAGCGCTACCTGGCGCTGGTCGTTGGCACGCCGCGCCCGCCGCTGGGCGTAATCGACGCGCCAATCGCCCGCAGCCTCAACGATCGCAAGAGGATGGCCGTGCGCGGCGACGGGCGCCCGGCGCGCACCCTGTACCAGACGCTGGCGAGCGGCCATGGCTTCACGACAGTGCTCGCCCGCCTCGAAACCGGGCGCACGCACCAACTGCGCGTACACTTCGCCGCAATCGGCTGTCCGATCGCCGGCGACCCGATCTATGGCGCCGCAGGTGGGCCGGCGGACCGGCTCTGGCTGCATTCCTGGCGCCTGGCTTTCGCTCGGCCGAGCGACGGCCAGCGCATCACGCTCGAAGCGCCGCTGCCCGACGAATTGCTGGCTGGCTGCCCCGTGGACAGCGGGCGTATGCTCGATCGAGCGCGCAGGCAGATGAGGGCTGAGTAGAGAGCAAAATGCCGTAGCCGCGTACCTCTTGTGAGGCACACCGAGGTGACCCGATGACTGTCCGCGTTCGCATCGCGCCCAGCCCCACCGGCGAGCCGCACATCGGCACGGCGCGCACAGCATTGTTCAACTGGTTGTTCGCCCGGCATCACGGCGGCCAGTTCGTCGTGCGCATCGAAGATACGGATCGCAACCGGCTGGTGCCCGGCGCGGTCGAGTCGATCCGGCAAATGCTGCGCTGGCTCGGGTTGGAGCCCGACGAAGGACCGGCGGTGGGCGGGCCGTTCGGGCCGTACTTCCAGTCGGAGCGCCTCGATCTCTATCGAGCAGAGATCGCGCGGCTGCTGGCCGACGGTGGCGCCTACCACTGTTACTGCTCGCCCGAACGCCTCGCAGAGGTGAATGCGGAGCGGCAAAGGCAGAAGTTGCCGCCCGGCTACGATCGCCATTGCCGTAATCTTTCCCCAGAGGAGCGCGCGGCCGCCCAGGCGAGCGACGTGACGCCGGTAGTGCGCTTCGCGGTGCCGCTCGACGGCCTCACCATTGTCCACGACGCGATCAAGGGCGAGGTCGAGTTCGAAAACGGACTGCTTCAAGACGCGGTGCTGATCAAGTCGGATGGCTATCCGACCTATCACTTCGCCGTGGTGGTGGACGACCACTACATGCAGTTCACGCACGTCCTGCGCGGCGACGAGTGGCTGCCCAGCACGCCACTGCACTTGCTGATTTACCGCGCGCTGGGCTGGCAGCCGCCGATCTTCGCTCATCTGCCGCTGATCCTGGGCAAGGACCGCTCCAAGCTGAGCAAACGGCATGGCGATACGGCCTTCAAAGCGTTCGTGGAGGCAGGTTACCTGCCGGACGCGCTGGTCAACTTTCTTGGCCTGCTCGGCTGGGCGCTGGACGACAAGACCGAGATCATCAGCCGCGAGCAGTTCGTCGAAAACTTCGATCTAGACGGCGTTTCCAAGAGCCCCGCCGTCTTCGACTTCGACAAGCTGCGCTGGATGAACCGCGAGTACATCTATGCGCTGCCCGAAAAGCGCTTCGCGACACTGGTAGAAGAATGGCTGCTCAAGGATCTTCCGGACGAGCTGGCCCAGCGCGTGACGCCGGAGATCGTGCGCAGCATCGCGCCGGAACTGCAGACGCGGATCGATCTCCTTTCCGAAGTGGCGCCGAAGCTACGCTTTCTCTTTGAAGACGAGGTGATGTACGACCGGGCCACGCTGCTGGGCAAGCGCTTCGCCGAGCGGCCGGAGGAGGCCCTGTTCACGCTCGAAGAGATCGCCGCGGAGCTTGAGGATGTCGAAGACTGGGAGAAGGACGCAATCTGGGCCGCGGTTAGCCGCGTCTTCGAGCAGCGCACGCTGAAGCCGCGTGAGGCGGCGCCACTGCTCTACGTCGCGATCACGGGAGCGCCGCAAGGCGTGCCGGTCAATGCTGCGATGGCCGCGCTGGGCAAGCGCCGCAGTTTCAAGCGCATTAAGGCGGCTGTGAGCCTGCTCACCGACTGACGCGGCACCGGCGATGCGAGGGCGGCGATATGGCTGAGACAGCTGAGGCGCCGGGGCTGACTCATCATTATGAGACGGTCAACGGCATCCGCATGCACTGGGCGGAGCAGGGCCGCGGGCCGCTTGTGCTCCTGCTGCACGGCTTCCCCGAGTTCTGGTACTCCTGGCGGCACCAGTTGCCGGCGCTGGCCGCGGCCGGCTTCCGCGCCGTCGCTCCGGACCAACGCGGCTACAACCTGACCGAGAAACCGGCGGGGATCGGCGCCTACGCGAGCGAGTACCTGGTCGAAGACGTGGCCGACCTGATTCGCAAGCTGGGCGAGGAGCAGGCGGTCATCGTCGGGCACGACTGGGGCGGCGGCGTGGCCTGGCTGTTCGCCATGCGCCACCCGGAGTTGACGCGCCGCCTGGCGGTGCTGAACTGCCCGCATCCCGCGGCGATGCAGCATGCGCTGCGCCGCAACCCGCGCCAGATGCTGCGCAGCTGGTACATGCTCTATTTCCAGATCCCAAAGCTGCCGGAGCTCGGTTTCCGCGCGGGCAATTACCGCTCGATCGAGCGGGCCTTGCGTGGCTGGGCGCGGCCCGGCACCTTCAGCGACGACGAGATCCGTGCCTACAAGGAGGCCGCGGCGCAACCCGGCGCCCTGACGGCCGCGATCAACTGGTACCGCGCCGCCGCCCGCGAGTTCCGCCGCGAGCGCCCCATGCCCCTGATCGAGACGCCGACCCTGCTGATCTGGGCGACGAACGACCGCGCTCTGGGCGTGGAGCTGACACATGGCATGGAGCGCTGGGTCGGCGACCTGCGTATCCGCTACATCCCGCGCACGAGCCACTGGGTGCAGCAAGAGCAACCCGGCCTGGTGAACCGCTACTTGCGGGAGTTCCTCTCAGACGTGCGCATCGCCCCGCCGTCCGGCTGACTCCGTCGTGCCGGGTGCTTCAACGGCGCTGCCGTGGTCTTGCTTGAAGCCGACAAGCATCCCGCTCGCCTGCCATGGTTGCTGCTACGCATCGCTGCCCACCGCCTCCGCGCCGGACCCGGCGGCCACCTGGCCACGCCGCGCCGCCGCCAGGTAAACGACGCCCGCGACGACGAAGGCGACGACGCCCGACAAATCCGCGCCGTGCAACTGGTGCTTCGACAGCGGGCTCGTCCACAGCGGGCTGTTGATGAACGGAGTCGCTGCCGCCGTGCCGATCGCCCAGGCGAGCAGCGCCGTCGGACTGAACCCCGCGGAGAACCAGTAGCGCGGGCCGCGGCGCACCAGATCCGTGGGTTCAATGCGTTTGCGGACGAAGAAGAAATCGGCCAGCACCACCGCCGCCCAGCCCGGCGCCCAGACGTAGGTGAGCAGCAGGAAGTTGGTGTACTGCGTCTGGAAGTCCGACTGGAAGAGGGCGATGTACGCCAGCACGCCGCCGAGCACGCCGCAGACCAGAGCTGCACGCCAGCGCGAGAGCGGCAGGCCGATCGCCAGCGACGAGAGGCCGGCGGTGTAGACATCAAAGTAGTTGCCCCAAACCATGCCGATCGCGACATAGAGCAGGAAGGGGATGCCGATCACGCCCGGCAAGGCATTGACAATCGTATCCTGCAGCCCGTTGGGATCGCGGTTCGGGTCGATCGTCAGAAGCAGGACGCCGAGGATACTGAGCAAGATCGTCGATGCCGCTATGCCGCCACCCGCGAACAGCGTCACGCGACGCCGCTCGGCACTCGGCGACAGATACCGCGAGTAATCGCTGGCGAACCCGTACCACGAGGCGATCAAGGCGAAGACGACGCTCGCGCCGAGGATGAATGCACCCGCGTGGTCGGCGCCATGGATCTGCGCGGCGGCGCCGAAGTCGATCTTCGGAACGAGCCAGACAAAGACCAGCGCGGCGAAGGCGACAAACACGATTGCGCCGAAACGCTCGAATACGCTGATCGTCTGGTGACCATACACAGCCACGACCATCGAAGCGCCCACAATCAACAACAGAAGGATCGCCTCGAGCGGCTTGCTGTTGCTCACGCCGGCCTTACCGAGCAGCGCGATCAGCGCCTGCGTGCCGATCACGCTGTCCACCGCGAACCAGCCGATCGCCAGGAAGAGCGTGAACAAGCCGCCCAGTGCGGCGCCGCGCATGCCGAAGGTCGCGCGCGATGCGACGACTTGAGAGGTGCCCGTGTGCGGGCCGATCACGCTCAGCAGACCCAGCACCACGGCTGCCAGCACGCCGCCGATCACGATGGCCACGATGGCGTCGCCGGTGCCCAGGGCGATGCCGTTCAGCTTGAGGGCGGCGATCAGCAACGCGCCGGTGAAGATCGAGGTGAAGTTCGCCTGGGCCGCCGCCCAGAGCAGGAAGAGGCCGCCGGGCGTGCCGTGCCGGTCGGCCAGCGGGATCGGGTCGAGCGCATGCTGCTCGATGCTGAGAAAGTCATCTGCCGGAACGCCGCGAACGTCCAGCGGACCGGCGCCGGCCGCCTCCGTGGCCATGGCCTGCCTCCCTGCGAAGCTGGCCTCACGGGCAGGCTCGGCACGGTGCTGCCGGCTGGTTCTGGGTGGGGAACGGATTGCGGCCTTCTTCCTGCGCCGGCATTACCCGGATCAGGTTCGACGGTCGGCGGCGACTCGGCCACCCTCTCAGCCCGGCTTCCCGAGCTCCCGTGAGCGTCTTCGGTTGTAACGGGGCACGTGGCGTGCCCAGATCAGGTAACAGCGTGACTGTACGGCGCGACTGCGAGCGCTGTCAATGACACAGCGGCTAGCAGGCGCTACCCCGAGGCGGCGGCCTGCGGCTCTGCCGGCGCCACGAAGGTGATCTCCAGGAAGCCGTCGCGCAGCGTGGCGCCGGCGGCTTCGAGCGGCGCCAGCACGCGCGGCAGGGCGATCTCGCGGCGGATGTTGCCCACGTCGACGAACAGCTCGTCGCCGCGCTTCGCCATGTTCAGCCGCTCGGCTTCGACGTTGGGCATGGGAATGCGCATGCGGTAGCCGCCGTCGATCGGCTCGATCACCTGCGTCGGGCCGCGGTGCAGCACCGCCGTCGGATCGCACCGGCCGAAGAGGCTCTCCGCCAGGTCGTCGAGAGCCGCGAGACCGATCACCTCGCGGGCGTGGCGCGGGGCGCGCAGGATCGGCAAGGGGCGGAAGCTGTCTTCCACCCAGCGGATGTAGCCCTGCTGCTGCTGCCAGAGCTGCTGCATGAAGGGATCGTCCGACTGCGGCTGCGGCAGGATCTGGTTCAGCACCACGGCGTCGATCGGGTAGCCGAACAGATTCAGATAGGTCTGCGCTCGCAAGGCCTCTTTCACCACCATACGTTCCGGGTTCACCACCAGGCGGTAGCTGGAGACCTCCGGATCTACCAGGGTGACGCGCAGGTCCTTGACCAGGCTGGAGAGGTCCCCGGCGTAGTCGAGGAAGCCCCCTGCGTCGCCGATCACACTTTTCGCCAGCGGCCGGGCGATGCGCGGAATCTTCTTGCCAAGGTTCTGGACGCGCTCGATGTACCAGGGCAGTGTCTCCGGCACGCTGAGCAGCCGGATCGTTTCGCCCGTGGGCGCGGCGTCGACGAAGACGGCGTCGTAACTGCCGCTCTTGCTCAGCTCGTTCACCTGGGCCAGCGCCACCAGCTCGTCCATGCCGGGCACGATCGCCAGCTCTTCCGAAGCGACGGCGTCGAGCCCCTCCCGCTGCAGGACCGCATTGAGCCGCGGCCGCACTTCGTGCCAGCGCCGCCGCATCTCGGCGACGACGTTGATCTCCTGGCCCCAGAGGTTAGCGGCGATCGGCACCGGCTCATCGCCCAGCGGCCGGTCGAGCACATCGGCCAGGCTGTGGGCGATGTCGGTGCTGACCACCAGTGTGCGGTGGCCGAGCGCGGCGGCACGGACGGCGGAGGCGGCCGAGGTCGTCGTCTTGCCGACGCCGCCCTTGCCGAGATTAAGCACAATGCGCACGATTTGGGCTTCCTTCACGCACGGACCCCAAGCGGCCCGCGGACTACTCAAGCGAAACGGTGCGGCCCGTGCGGGCCGCTTCGAGCAGGGCGTCTAATGCTTCGACGGCGCGCAGGCCGTCCTCGCCGGAGGCGCTGGGCTCGGCGCCTGCGCGCACAGCGTTGACGAACGCCCCGGCCTGGCGGGCGTACATGTCGGTGCCGGCGGGCACGCCGCTGATCTCCGGGCTCAGGTCGTCGGCTTCCAGCTCGCCGTGCGTGGATTCGTCGAGGCTGTGGCGCACGGCGAGCCGAGCCTTCTCACCGAGCAGCAGCAGGTCGTTCTGGGGATGCGGCACGCCGCGCAGGCAGCGTACCGTCGCCAGTGTGCCGCGGCTGAAGCGCAGCAAGGCGATCGCGGCCGTCTCCAGCGGTGCGATCGGGCTGCTGGCCCCGTCGGTGAGGGCGGTGATCGCCGTGATCTCGTCCTCGAGCACGAAGCGCAGCAGATCGATGGCGTGGATGCCGGTGCCGGTGCTGATGCCGGCGAACGCCAGCTCCGGGTCGCTGCGCCAGGGCGAGCTGTAGCCCTCGCCCGGCCGGCGCGGTGGGTTCGACCACTCGGCCTCCGCGGCGCGGATCGGGCCGGTCTCACCGGCCTGCACCAGCCGCCGAGCCTCTTCCATCAGCGGGTGGTGGCGCAGCTGGAAGCCGGTGCCGAGCTGCACGCCGGCGCGGCGGCAGGCGCGGAGCATCTCGCGCGCGGCGCCGCGGCTGGTGGCGAGCGGTTTCTCGCAGAGCACGTGCTTTCCGGCGCGTGCCGCGGCCAGCACCGGGTCAAGGTGCAGGCTGTGCGGCGTGGCCACCCAGACGTAGGCCACATCGGGATCGCGCATGGCGGCATCGAGGTCGTCGTAGGCCTTGCGGGCGCCGTGCTCCTGTGCGAAGGCTTCCGCCCGCTCGCGCTCGCGGCTGACCACGGCCACTAGCCGCGAACCCAGCGCCTTGTTCAGCGCGGGCGCGATGCGGTTGGCCGCAAAGCGGCCCGTGCCCACGATCGCCCAGCCGTCCGCCATACCTTCGCTCTCCTCTAGAGATTCGCCACGTTCGCCGTCACGGCATCGAAGCGCGGCTTCAGCCGCAAATACGTCTGGTCCAACGTCTCCGGCAGCACCTTGACATCGGCCAGCGCGGGCATGAAGTTCGTGTCGCCGCCCCAGCGCGGCACGACGTGCATGTGCAGGTGATCCGCCTCGCCCGCGCCCGCTACTTCACCGAGGTTCATGCCCGCGTTAAATCCGCCGGGCTTGTACTCGCTGCGCAAGGCGGCGACAGACTGCTGCGTCACCGCCATCATTTCGGCCGAAATCTCGGCGGGCAGGCCCACGAAGTCGGCGGTGTGCGCAAACGGCGCAATCAGCAGATGGCCGGTGTTGTACGGGTAGCGGTTCATCACCACGAAGACACGGCGGCCGCGGTAGAGCAGCAGGTTCGCCGCGTCGTCGCT
Organism: Dehalococcoidia bacterium; assembly: GCA_035310145.1. NCBI lineage: Bacteria > Bacillati > Chloroflexota > Dehalococcoidia > Dehalococcoidia bacterium. Next base: position 22,171 of record DATGEL010000021.1, on the reverse strand, counting down.
CTCGGCGGGCACGCGGCAGAGGAAGCAGTCGCGCTTGCCGTCGGCGCTGGCCACGTACGCTCCCCGCCATGGGGCCCAGAGGCGCTCCAATCGCCGTGCCCCCGCTCGCCGGCCGCTCCTGCGGCTCCTGCGTTCGGTTTCAGTATAGAGGAGCCGCGGCGCAACCCGCCGGACCTCGGTACCGGTCGATCCGTGGTATTGGTAGGTGGGGAGCATTCCCAGCCGCCACCTCGCCCGGCGAGAATGGGGCCGACGCGCATGCCGCGACAGGGAGCGCAGATGGCTGGTGCACCGCATGACCCCGCGGTCCGAGTGTGGCCCGAGGTTGCCGAAGCCGCCGCGCCCGCGGCCGTCAAGGCGATCTTTGAGGAGATTCGTTCGGTGCTGCGCGTGCCGTTCGTGGACCAGCTCTGGCGCGTCCTCGCCGGTGAGCCCGATTACCTGCAAGCCGCCTGGCGCTGGCTGGCGTCCTGGCTGGGCAGCATGCAGGCCGAGCGTGCAGCGGACGACCTGCGCCGCACCGCGCTGATCGAGCTGGCCGTTGGTCTGCCGGCGCACAAGGCCTTCCGGGGCGACCTGACGCGCAACGAGGTCGGCGCCGACGACCGCGATCGCATCAGCAACTTCAACATGGCCGCGCACTACGTGCTGCCGAAGCCGCTGCTCGCGGCCACGCTGCTGGCGCGACGGGGCAACGGGGCTCAACCAGGCGCTGGCGCCGCCGTGGAGCCACTCCAGCCGCTGCCGCGCGGCGTCGCAGACGGCATGCCGCGCGTTGAGCCGATCGACCCTGACGAAGCGTTCGGCGAGATTCCGGGCCTCTTCGCCGAGATCCGTGCAGCGCACGGCTACGCGCCGATCGCGGACTACTACCGCACGATCGCCCGCGCCGGCGACTTTCTCCGCCTCGCCTGGAACCCGCTGCGCCCGATCGTGGGCGACCCCGAGTACGCGAAGCAGTGTGGGCACGTGATCGACCGAGCGGTGGCTTCAGCGGGCGACGTCGGCGCCGCGATCGGCCAGGCGCCGCCCGCCCCCGAGCGCATCCGCGAGGCGCTGGCCTTCTACGCCACGCGCCTGCTGCCGCAGATGCTGGTTGAGGTCACGATCATCAAGGGGCTGACCGACGGGCCGGACGGCGCGGCCGAGAATCGCTTCAGCCTGTCTCGGAGAAGCGGCCGGGCACGCAGTGGTGTGTCGGGCAATTGACGCCACCTGTTGCCGCCCGTAGGCTGAGCAACGCCGGACGGCCGGCGTGGTCTGAAGTTCGTCCGGAGGCAGACGGCGATGGCAACCGCGGAACAGGTCAACGAACTGCTGACGAAGATGGCCGAGGAGCGCGGGCGGCTGGTCGAACAGGTGCGCGGCATCGGCGAAGAGGATGCGCACGCCGTGCCGGTCGGCAAGACCGGCGAGGAAGAGTGGACGATTAAAGAGCAACTGGCCCATCTCTGCGAGATGGAGCTGGGCTACGACATGTGGGTCGAGGCCGCGCTGGGCGAGGAGAATCCGAACGTGAGCGGCTTGGCTGCCCCACGCTCCGCGATTCCGATCGAAGAGGCGAACGGCCATGCGGTGGCCGAGCTGCTCGAGGTGATGGCGGGCGAGCGCGAGGACACGCTCAAGCTGATTCACGGCCTGAGCCTGGAACAGTTCGACCGGCGGGCCACACATCCCATGTTCGGCACCCTCACCGTGATGCAGTGGCTGCGTTCGTTCTACCGGCACGACCGCATGCACGCCGACCAGATCGCGGGCCGCGAGCCCGAGTACAAGCCGAAGTTCACCGGCACCGAGCCGAACCAGCGCGCCTCGCGCATCGCCCAGGTCCAGGCGCGGCAGCGCCAGGACGGCTGAGCCGGGGGTAGGTTTCCGGCACTGATTCTGCACGGGAGGTGGGACGGTGGCGCAGCAGAGGCCACACGTCTTCGTCACGCGCCGGCTGCCCGGCGACGCCGTCGAGCGGCTGCGCGCGCAGGCATCGGTCGACCTGTGGGATGGTGATCTGCCGCCGCCGCGCGCCGTCCTGCTGGAGCGGGCGCGGGAGGCCGACGGCCTGATCTCCCTGCTCACCGAGCGCATCGACGAGGAGTTTCTGCGCGCCTGCCCGCGCATCAAGGCTGTCTGCAACGTCGCGGTCGGCTTCGACAACATCGATCTGGCCGCCTGCACGCGCCACGGCGTCTTCGCGACGAACACGCCGCGCGTGCTGACCGACACAACCGCGGACTTCGCCTTCGCACTGCTGATGGCGGCGGCCCGGCGCGTCGTCGAAGGCGATCACTTTTCACGCAGCGGCGAGTGGAAGACCTGGGATCCCGGCGGCCTGCTGGGCACGGACGTGCACGGCGGCACGTTGGGGCTGGTCGGCGTCGGCCAGATCGGCGGCGCCGTGGCACGTCGCGGCCGCGGCTTCGAGATGAAGATCCTCTACACCGACGCCGTGCCCCGGCCCGATCTTGAGGCCGAGCTGGGCCTGATGCGCAGCGAACTCGATCCGCTGCTGCAGGCGGCCGATTTTGTCAGCCTGCACGTGCCGCTGCTGCCGGAGACGCGGCACCTGATCGGCGCGCGCGAACTGGCGTTGATGAAGCCCACTGCCGTGCTGATCAACACCTCGCGCGGGCCGGTGGTGGACGGCGCTGCGCTGGCGAAGGCGCTCAAAGCGGGCCGCCCCGGCTTCGCCGCGCTGGACGTGACGGAGCAGGAGCCGATCGCGCTCGACGACCCGCTGCTCGGCCTGCCCAACTGCATCGTCACACCGCACATCGCGAGCGGCTCGCTGACGACGCGGGCGAACATGGCGTCGCTGGCGGTGGAAAACCTGCTGGAGGCGCTGGCCGGGCGTGTGCCGCCCACCTGCCTCAACCCGGAAGCGGCGACAAACCGGCGCGGGGATTGACAAAATTGCCGCCCCGACCTTAGCTTCTGGTAACGTTGCGCCCGGGCCGGCCGGCCGGTTGTGGCTGCCCGTCGCCCGGCCCCTTCCCTGCCGCCCCGTATCTTCAGGTTGGTGACACAATGCCCCGATCGACACCCGGCACGGGCAAGGCCTGGCTCGTCAAGGCGCTCTGGGATCTCGACGCGATCCAGTTCGGCAACTTCAACGTCGGTCGCACCCATGACTCGCCGGTGTACGTCAACCTGCGCCGCCTGGTCAGCAATCCGGCGGCGCTGGGGCGCGTGGGCCGCGTGATCAAAGAAGAGTCCGAGACGCTGCTGACGATGCTGCACCAGCACATGGCGCCCTTCAGCCGCTGCGCCGGCGTGCCGTTCGGCGGCCTGCATGTCGCCACGGCGTTTTCGCTCACGGCCAAGGTGCCGATGATCTACCTGCACCCGCGCAAGGACGGCGAGGGCGAGGTGATCGAAGGCGTCTACGTCCCCGGGCAGTCCGTACTGGTGATCGACGACCTGATCACCGGCGGCACTTCGGTGATCGAGACGGCGAACCAGCTGCGCGACGCTGGCCTGCAGGTGAGGGATGCGGTGGTGCTGGTGGATCGCAAACAGGGCGCCAAGGAGCGGCTGAAGGCGCACGGCATCCGGCTGATCCCGATCCTTGAATTGGAGACGTTGCTCAACTGGGGCATGACGCACGGGCGCATCGAGAACGAGAGCGCCTACACGGCGAGTCTCGACTACCTGCACCGCCAGGCCGCCGAGGCGAAGCGCGGCTCCGCCTGAGCGCGGCGCCACTCGATCACGAGACGGCGGGTACCCGGCGCCCACACGGGGGCGCTATGCCAGTGGCTCGCGCTCTGCGATGCTCGGCGCATGGGCGATTCAGGTGCCGAAGGGCTGCCAAAAGGCATTCGCCTGCTGCCGCCGCGTGTGGCCGAGCGGATCGCCGCCGGCGAGGTGATCGACCGCCCCGCGGCAGTGGTCAAGGAGCTGGTGGAGAACGCGCTCGACGCCGGCGCGGGCGAGGTGCGCGTGGAGGCGCGCGGCGGCGGGCTGCGCCTGATCCGCGTCTCGGACGACGGCCACGGCATCCCGGCCGACGAGGTGGAGCTGGCGTTCCAGCGGCACGCCACCAGCAAGCTGCGCGAGCTGGACGATCTCGAGCGCATAGACAGCTTCGGCTTTCGTGGCGAGGCGCTGGCCAGCGTCGCCGCCGTGGCCGAGGTCACGATCGTCTCCGCGGTGGAAGGCGCGGCCGCGGTTAGCTGCACGTACCGCGCGGGCCGGCCGCTTGAACGGGTTGCCGCGTCTCGCACGCGCGGCACGACCGTCACGGTGCGTGACCTCTTCTCCGCACTGCCGGCGCGGTTGAAGTTCATGCGCGGCGCCCGCGCCGAGGCGGGCCAGATCGGTGCGGTGCTGCGCCGCTTCGCCCTGGCCCGGCCGGATCTTCGGTTTCAGCTTCTCCTCGAAGGGCACACGGCCTTCAGGCACGACGGCGGTGGCGAGCGCGAAGCGTTTGCCGCGGTGTTTGGCGACGAGGCTGCGGCGGGTGCGCTGCCGGTGGATCTGGCTTCGGGCAAGGTTCGTGTGCACGGACTGCTCGGCGGCCGCGGCGTGACGCGGGCGAACCGTGGGCAGATCGCCCTCTTCGTCAATGGGCGGTACGTGCGCGCGCGGCAGTTGCTCGCGGCCATCGAGAGCGGCTACCGGCGCTTCCTGCCGCGCAACCGACACACCGCCGGCGCGGTCTTCGTCAAATTGCCGCCCTCCGATGTTGACATAAATATTCATCCGGCGAAGCTCGACGTGCGCGTGTACCAGGAGGGGGCGGTCTGCGCCATGATCAGCCAGGCGGTGGCGGCGGCGTTCGGGCGTCATGCCAGCGTCTTGAGCGGCCGCGCCGAGCTGGCGCTCAGCGGCACGCAGGCTCGGCTTTCCGGTCTGCCGCGGCGCGTGGGCGAAGAGCGCGCCGCCTTCGGCTGGGGCGAAGGGGTCACGTTGCCGCAGGGCGAGCTGCTACCGGCGCTGCGCCTGGTGGGCCAGCTGCGCAACGCGCTGATCGTGGCCGAGGGCGAGCAGGGGTTCTTCCTGATCGATCAGCACCGTGCCCACGAGCAAATCCTGTTCGAGTATAGCGAGCGCGGCGCCAGGGAAGGCGGCCAGAGCCTGGCCGAGCCCGCCGTCTTCGAGTTGCCGGCCGCCGCCGCCGAGCGGCTTTCGGATCGCCTCGGGGCACTGGCGGCGCTGGGCTTTGTCTGCGAAACGTTCGGCGCGCGGCGTTTCGTGCTGCGATCGCTGCCGTCCGCGCTCGCCGACGAAAACGATCCGGCCCTTGCCGGCACACTCCCGACGGCGGAGCTGCCCACGCTGCTTGGCGAGGCGGCGGTCATGGACGACGACTGGCGCCGGCAGTTCCTCGCCGCCGTCGCCTGCCGCTCCGCCATCCGCAAGGGCCGGCCGCTGACGCCGGAGCAGGCGCGCGACCTGATGACGCGGCTGGGCGCCGCGCGCTCGCCCGCGATGTGCCCGCACGGATCGCCAGTGCTGCTCTACCTGCCGGAAGGCTTCTTGCAACGCCAGTTCGACTGGTGAACCCGGAGGGCGAAGGGCGAAGGGCGTCGGGCGTAGGGCCAAGCTACCCCGATACCCCGGCGCCCTGCGCCCTCAGTAGGACCGGGGCAGCCCCAGCTCGTGCTGCGCGAGGAAGTTCAGCACCATCTCCTGCGTCACCGGCGCGATGCGCATCACCCGCACCTCCCGCCAGTAGCGCTCGACGTCGAACTCCTTCGCGTAGCCGAAGCCGCCGTGCGTCTGCAGGGCGCGGTCGGCCGTCTCAAAGCCCCACTCGGCCGCCAGGTACTTCGCCATGTTCGCCTCGGCGCCGCAGGGCTGGCCGTGGTCGTAGAGCCAGCCAGCCTTGCGGATCATCAGCTCGGCGGCGCTGAGCTTGGCGTAGCTGTCGGCCAGCGGGAAGCTGATCCCCTGGTTCTGGCCGATCGGCCGGCCGAAGACGATGCGCTCTTTGGCGTAGGCCGTGGCGCGGCGCAGCGCGGCCTTGCCCGTGCCGAGCGCCTCGGCGGCGATCAGGATGCGCTCCGGGTTTAGCCCGTCGAGCAGGTGGTAGAAGCCGCGGCCCACCTCGCCCACCACGTCGCGGGTGTCAACCGGTAAATCGTCGTAAAAGACCTCGTTCGAGTCGACGGCGTTGCGGCCAAGCTTGTCGATCTCGCGAATCGTCACATACTTCGGGTCGAGGTTGGCGAGAAACAGGGTCATGCCGTCGGTGCGGCGCGTGCATTCCGCGAGCGGCGTGGTGCGGGCGAGCAGCAGCACCTTGCTCGCTTCTTTGGCCTTCGAAGTCCAGACTTTCTTGCCGCGCACGATCCAGTCGTCGCCCCGGCGCTCGGCGCGCGTCGTGATCGATGGCGTGTCGGAGCCGGCGTCGGGCTCGGTCACGCCGAAGGCGACGTGCAGGCGGCCGGCGGCTGCCTCGGGCAGGATGCGACGGCGCAGCTCGTCGCTGCCGTGGCGCACGACGGGGTTGAGGCCGAAAATCGTCAGGTGCAGGGCGGTGGCGCCGTTCATCGCCGCGCCGGAGGCGGCGACCTCTTCCAGCAGTAGCGCCGCCTCGCTGATGCCGAGGCCGGCGCCGCCCAGCTCCTGCGGGATGGCGATGCCCAGCCAGCCGGCGTCGGCAAACACCTGGTAGAACTCCCAGGGGAAGCGGTGATCGGCGTCGCAGCCGCGCCAGTACGCGTCGTCAAAGCGCCCGGCGAGCGCATGCGCCTGCTCGCGGATTGCCTGCTGCGCCTCGCTGAGGGCGAAGTCCACGGCTCATCTCCTGCACTCGTGTACTGGCAGTATGGCCGGCCGGCCGGTCTGAATGAAGGACAGCCACGGGCCGCCGGCGGACCGCGGCCGTGTCCGGCAGGACCGGCAGTCGCTCTTGATTCTCTTCATCGCTCGCTGCATAGTAGCTTCCTCGGACGGACCGAGCGCCGCGGCGCTCGGCGCCGGCGCCGAGATTGCATGGAGGGACGTCGATCGCCCGCGCACCGAACCTGTACGAGCCAAGCGCGAGCGGCCGGCGGGGGGAGGTCCAGCCATGCTGGCACCCTACCGCGTCCTGGACCTGACCGACGAACACGGCCTGCTCTGCGGCCAGATCCTGGCGGATCTCGGCGCCGACGTGATCGCGATCGAGCCGCCGGGCGGCTCGCCGGCCCGGCGCATCGGCCCCTTCGCCGGCGACGTGCCGGAGGCCGGCCGCAGCCTCTACTGGTTTGCCTACGCCCGCAACAAGCGCAGCGTCACGCTCGATCTGGAGAGCGAGGAGGGGCGCGCCGGCCTGCGGACGCTGGTGCGCGACGCCGACTTTTTGGTCGAATCCTTCGCGCCGGGCTACCTCGACGGGCTGGGCATCGGCTACCCGGCCTTGCGCCAGCTCAACCCCCGGCTGGTGATGGTGTCGATCACGGCCTTCGGTCAGGAGGGGCCGAAATCGCACTACGCCGCCACCGACCTGATCGCCCTCGCCGCCTCGGGCGTACTGCTCTTGACCGGCGATGAAGATCGCCCGCCGGTGCGCACCGCCGTGCCGCAGGCTTTCTTGCACGCCGGCGCCGAGGCGGCGGTCGGCGCGCTGATCGCGCACCATGCCCGCGAGCGCGACGGCATCGGCCAGCACGTCGACGTCTCGGCGCAGACGGCGGCGATGATGGCGACGCAGTCGTTCATCCTGGCCGAGGGCTGGGGGGACCGTGCCGTGCAGCGCATCGCCGGCGGCATGAAGGCCGGCCGCCACAAGCTACGCTTCGTCTACTCCTGCGAGGACGGCCACGTCTCCGTCACCTTCCTCTTCGGCAACTCGATCGGCCCCTACACCCGCCGCCTGTTCGAGTGGATGTACGAAGAGGAGTTCGTCGACGAGGCCACGCGCGACAAGGATTGGATCGGCTTCTGGGAGCGGATCGCCTCGCGAGAGGAGCCGGCAGAGGAGCTCACGCGCTGCACCGAGGCGATTGCGCGCTTCATGCTCAGCAAGACCAAGGCCGAGCTGTTCGCCGAGGCGCGCCGCCGCGGCCTGCTGATCGTGCCGATCAGCACCACCGCCGACCTGGTCGCGTCCGAGCAGTACCGCTCGCGCGGCTTCTGGACCGAGCTTGAGCACCCGGAGCTGGGGCGGACGATCGCCTACCCTGGCCCCTTCGCCAGGTTCACCAGCGCGCCCATCCAGTACCGTCGCCGCCCACCGCTGGTGGGCGAGCACAACGGCGAGGTGCTGGTCGCCGAGGGCCAGCGCGCCCTCGTGGCCAGCGCGGCCAACGTGCAGGTCGCGGCTCGCCGCGGCCGGGCGAACGGGCGTACGCTCGCGGCTACGGCCAGCCGGCCCGGCGGCCCGCGCCCGTTCCCCGGTCCGGGCACCTGGGACGCGGGCTTCGGACCGCCGCTCGCCGGCGTGAAGGTGCTCGACCTGATGTGGGTGTTCGCCGGGCCAATGGGCACGCGCGTCCTCTCCGACTACGGCGCCACCGTGCTGCACGTGGAGAGCGCCCTCCGCCCCGACACGCTGCGCTCGGGCGGACCCTTCAAGGACAAGCGGCCCGGCGCCGATCGCTCGGGCGGCTTCCTCAACGTCAACGCCGGCAAGTACGGCCTCAGCGTCAACCTGGGCGTGCCGGAGGGGCGGCAGCTCATGCTGCGGCTGGCCGGATGGGCGGACGTGGTGACCGAAAGCTTCTCGCCGCGGGCGATGCGCCGCTGGGGGCTGGACTACGAGGCGCTGCGCAAGGTGAACCCGGACCTGATCATGATCAGCACCTGCCTCAACGGGCAGACGGGGCCGGAGGCAGACCTCGCCGGCTTCGGCACCATGGGCGCGGCGCTCTCCGGCTTCCACGAGCTGACGGGCTGGCCCGACCGCTCTCCGGCCGGCCCGTTCATGGCCTACACCGACTACACGACGCCGAAGTACGTCGCCGCCTCGATCCTGGCGGCGCTCGATCATCGGCGCCGCACCGGCGAGGGGCAGTACATCGATCTCTCGCAGGCCGAAGCCTCGATGCATTTCCTCGCGCCGGCCTTGCTGGACTACACCGTCAACGGCCGCCTGCGGTCGCGCGCGGGCAACGCCTCACCCGAGCACGCGCCGCACGGCGTTTATCCCTGCCGGGGAAAGGACCGCTGGGTCGCGATCGCCTGCGGCACGGACGAACAGTGGCAGGCGCTGTGCAGCGCCAGCGGCCACGACCGCTGGACGAGCGATCCGCGCTTCGCCAGCTTCGCCCTGCGGCAGCAACACCAGGGCGCGCTGGACGCCGTGCTGGCGGCCTGGACCGTCGAGCACGAGGTGCGGGAGGTTGTGCTGCGGCTGCAGGCCGCGGGCGTGCCGGCGCACCGCGTCTGCGACAGCGGCGACGCGCTGCGCGATCCGCAGCTACGCTTCCGCCGCCACTTCGTCGCGGTGACCGATGCTGAGCTGGGCACCGTGCCCGTCGAGTCGTCGCGCCTACGCTTCTCGCACAGCGACGCGGTCGTTGATCGGCTCGGTCCCCGCATCGGCGAACACACCGATCTGGTCCTGCGCGAGTTCCTCGGCCTGAACGACGAAGCGATCTTGCACCTCGCGCTCAGCGGCGCGTTGGAATAGCGGCGCAGGCGCCGGTGTGCCGGGCCGAAGTCACCGCGGAGTTCCCGTGATGAATCAGACAAAGGCGACGGTTGCGGAGGGGTTTCCTCGCCAGGTGAAACTCGGCGGCGAGACGCTCACCCTGCGGCTGATGAGACCTGACGATCGCGACGCCGTGCTGCGCTTCGCCCGCGCGCTGCCGGCGGACGATCTGCTTTTCCTGCGCACCGACATTACCGATCCGGCCGTGGTGGACGAATGGGTGGAGAACCTGCGTCGCTGGCGGACGCGCACGGTTCTGGCCGAACCCGAGGGCGCCGGCATCGCGGGCTACGGCAGCCTGCACTTCAACGACGCGAACTGGACGCGCCACGTCGGCGAGATCCGGCTGCAGGTCGCACCCGCCTTCCGTGGGAAAGGCCTGGGCCGCCAGCTTGCCGGCGCCGTCTTCGAGCTCGCGCGGCAGCTCAGCCTGAGCAAAATCCTGGCGCGCATGACCCCCGATCAGCAGGGCGCGCGGGCGACCTTCGCGCGGCTGGGCTTCCGCGAGGAGGCGGTGCTCCAGGATTGGGTGATCGATCGCGGCGGCCGCACGCGCGACATGCTGATCATGACACTCAACCTGGGCAGCCAGGTCGAGCGGGCCGGCTGAGCCGCGTCCGCAGCAGGCACGTGGCTCACGGCTGGCCTCGAAACCGTGTCGAGCATGCCGGCCATGTCCAAGGAGGGTTCGGGAGATGGGTCGCTACATCGTCCTGACCACGATGACCGGGAAGGGAAAGCGGGCGCTCACGACCGACGGCGGCCAGGTCCCTGCAATGGCCGACGAGCTGGCGGCGTTCGGCGGCAAGGTGATCGAACAGTACGCGCTGCTCGGCGAGCACGACTTCTGCACGATCATCGAGGCGCCGGACAACGCGGCCGTGCAGTCGCTCAGCATCGCCGAACGCGGCGCCGACGCCGTCCAGCGCGAGGTGATGCCGGCAATCGATCTGCCGCTGTTCGCCCGCCTGCTGACGCAGACGACGGAGACGGTCGGACCGTTCCGCTGGCAGACCAGCTGGTGGGCGCGGCTGGTCCGGCCCGCGCTGCACTGGTGGGAGCTGGACCGCGACGCGAAGAAGCAGTTCAAGCCGCTGCGCATCATTGGCCGCAACAACCTCAAGGGGTTCCGCGGTCCGGCGATCATCGTCGCCAACCACAGCAGCCACCTCGACAGTTCGGCGCTGTATCTCGCGCTGCCGCGGCGCATCCGCGCGAAGGCGGCCTGGGGCGCCGCCGCCGATCGCTGGTTCCTGAAAGACCGGCCCTGGCGCAAGAGCGGCTGGTGGAACTCGCTGACGATGAACGGCTTCCCGATCAAGCGCGGCGGTGGGCGCGCGAGCCTGGCCTACGCGGAAGAACTGATCGATGAGGGCTGGTCGATCACCATCTTCCCCGAGGGCACCCGCACGACGACCGGCAAACTGGGGCGCTTCCGCGTCGGGCCGGCGCTACTCGCCCTGGGCAAGAACGTCCCGGTGATTCCCGTCTACATGCACGGCCTGCGCGAGATCCGCCCGAAAGGCTCGAAGGAGATGACGCCGGGCCCCGTGACCGTGCACATCGGCAAGCCGCTGTACTTCGCGCCGGGCACCGACGCCTCCGAGGCGACGCACGTTATGTACAAGGCCGTCGAACACCTGCGCGACCGGGTGCGCGCGGTGCACGGCAACGGGCGCACGGCGGCTCCCGCCTCGGCCGGCGTGGCCCAGAGCATGGATGGACGAGCATGACGACCTCACGCGATCCTTCGCCCGGTGCGATCCCCCAGCCGAACGCTCGGGCGCCGTCCTCGCCGCTGCAGGTCTGGCGGGCCGAGATGCAGCGCGCCGCCCTGCAAACGCAGCGCTTCTTTCAGGTGCTTTCCGATGCGGAGGCACAAGTCGGGCTGACGCCGAATGATGTGGTCTGGAAACGGGGCTCGGCGCAGCTCTTTCGCTACCGCGTCACCACGGCGGAGCAGTTCCCGGTGCCGCTGCTGATGGTGCACTCGCTGGTCAACAAGCCCTACATCCTGGACCTGACGCCCGGCAACTCATTCGTCGAGTTCCTGGTGAAGGCGGGCTTCGACGTCTACCTGATCGACTGGGGCACGCCGCGGCCCGAAGACAAGCGCCTTTCGCTGGACAGCTACGTGCTCGACCTGCTGCCGGCCGTAGTCGAGGTGATGCGCGAGGAATCTGAGGCGAGCGAGTTCTCGCTGTTCGGCTACTGCATGGGCGGCCAGCTCGCGCTGATGTACGCGGCCACGCACACCGCGGAGCCGCTGCGCAACCTGGTGACCCTGGCCACGCCGGTCGACAGCCGCGGTATGGGGTTGAACTCGTTCCTCGCGCAGGAACGCTTCATGGACGTCGACCGGCTGGTCGATACCTTCGGCAACATCCCGACCGAGATCATCGAGCAGAGCTTTCGCGTGCTGAGGCCCGCGAGCACGGAGTTCAGCCCCGGGCGCTACATCAGCCTCTGGGAGAACGTGCTCAACGATCGCTACGTGCAGCAGTACCGCGCCTTCGACCGCTGGGCACGCGACCAGATCCCCTTCCCGGGCGAGGCGTTCCGCCAGATGGTCAAGGAGATCGTGCAGCGTAACAGGCTGTTCGAGGGCACGATGACGCTGCGCGGCCGGCCGGCGCCGCTCAGCGCGATCACCTGCAGCTTCCTGGCGGTCGCGGCGGAGCAAGACCATATCGTGCCGCTCGCCGCGACCACCTGTCAGCCGGAGCTGGTGGGCAGCACGGACAAGGAGCTGCTGGTGATGCCCGGCGGCCACGTCGGCCTGGCCGCGGGACGCAAGGCCGCATCGTCGCTCTGGCCGAAGGTGGCGAGCTGGCTGGCCGAGCGGTCGCGCTCGGCCGCGGCGCCCGCATCGAAGCAAGGAAGCGGCCGGTTGGCAGCGGCCAGACGCCGGGACGTGCGCGGCCGCTTCGTCTGAATCGCCGAGCCGGAAAAGCCTATCCGTCGCGCTGACCGGCTGCCGTGGCCTGGCGAGGGCGCGCGGCGGGCGGGTTCTCCGCTGGCGCACCCGCGGCCCGGGCCGCGCCCAGCAGCTCGTCAAACGACTGCTCGAAGCACTCGGCCACGAACCAGTTGTCCGGCACGAGTTGCGGGTCGGCGAGCAGGCCGAAGGCGAGGCGCTGGTTGTAGCTCGTGATTGCGACGAACAGGCCGATGCCGTTGGAGAGGATGCCCACGCCGTAGTAGTGCCGCAACTCGTGGCCGTTCAGATAGAGCGGGATCTGCGGGCCCGGCACGTTGGTCGAGACGGTGTTCAGCAGCGTGTTCGGCGCGTTGCTCTGCGCCGAGTAGACCTGCATGGGCACGGGCACGTTGCGGGCCAGGTCGCTGAGCGCGTAGAACGCCGCCGCCTGTCCGTCGCGCTTGAGCTGCTCCATCGTCTGCCGCTCGCGCGCCAGCCGCGCTACCGGATCGGCGATCCCCACGTAGAGGGGCGCGATCATCATCGAGACCAGGTTGCCGAGCGCGCCCTGCTCCTCCGGCCGGCGCATGCTGACCGGGCACATCGCCCGCAATTCCACACCTTCGACCGGATAGCCGTGCGCCAGCAGGTAGCGGCGCAGGGCGCCGGCCACCAGCGTGAGCACCACGTCATTTACCGTGCCGCCCAGGGCGGTGCGGATCGCGCGCACGTCGGCGAAGGCGCACTCGAACCAGGTGAAGTGCCGCTGGCCGGAGATCGGGCCGTTGAACGGCGTGCGCGGGGCAGGGCGCGTCACAAAGGGCAGCGAGGTCGTGTAGGCGGTGTTCATCTGGCGGGCGCGCTCGGCGGCGACGCCAGGTCGCAACGTCTCGAAGCTTCGGTCGGTCCAGGCCGCGGCCGCCTCGGTGGAGACATCCCGCACCGCGTCCTGGAACAGCGTGAGCGGGTCGGGCAACGGCTGCGGCTGCCACGGCGCTGCCGGAGGCTCCGGAGGCACGGATTTTGCGGTGAGGTCATGCATCACGAGCAGCAGCTCGACGCTCGAGACACCATCGACCATGCAGTGGTGGATCTTCCACAACATCGCCGTCTGGCCGTCCTCGTAGCCGTGCAGCAGGTAGAGCTGCCACATTGGCCGCGTGCGGTCCATCAACGGCGCGTACAGCTCGCCGGCGACCCGAGAGAGCGCCTCGCGGTTGCCGGGCGCCGGCAGAGTGTGCTCCTCGACGTGCCGCTCAAGCTCGAAGGCGGGATCGTCCTCCCAGGTCGGGTGGGCGATGCCGAAGGGTGGGAACATGAGCCGCTGCCGGTATCGCGGCAGCAGGTGCAGGCGGCTTCGCAGGGCGTCGAGCACCGCCTGCCGCGTCAGGCGGCCGGCGTAGATCGCCACCATGCCGACGTGCATCGGCTGGTTCGGCTTCTCGGCGTAGAGGAACGAGGCGTCCTGGGTCGAGAGGCGGCGGTTCAGGTCGGGGCGTGTCATCGCGTCCTCCACCGATGCTTGTGCTCAGCGGCTTCGCGCGGGTGTCGCACAGTCTACATCCAGTATGAACCCCGTGCGCAGCCGCCTGAGCGGCAGATCCACTCTTGCGCGACCTGGCCCGAAGCCGAGGCGCCGTGTCTGCGCTCGTAGGAACTTCCGGTTGACAAACCACCGGAGGCGCACTAGCGTCTCCTTGCCGCCGGCCGCTGCCGCCCCGGAGCGGGCCGCCCGGTCATGGGGAGGTTGCCATGCCGACCTACATCCTGCTCAGCACCCTGACAGACGAAGGCCGTAAGACGCTCAAGGAGCGGCCGGAACGGCTCGAGGAGGTCAACAAGGAGGTCGAAGCGATGGGCGGCCGCGTGACCGCCCAGTACGCGGTGATCGGCAACTACGACTTCGTCAACGTCGTCGAGGCTCCGAGTAACGAAGTGATCGCCCGCATCTCGGTCGAGCTCGGGGCGCGCGGCACGATCCGCATCACCACCTACCCGGCGATGACGATCAGCCAGTTCACGCAGTCGCTCCGCGCCAGCCCCGCCCGGGCAGGGTAGCGACACGGCGCCGAGGTGCGATTCCCACGGGGATCGCGCCAGCCCCAGCAGCCTGCGCCGAGGCTGGCGCGCACCAGGCATGGAGGTCCGAGGTGGCGATTCGCGCTCTGGCGATCGACCTCGACGGCACGCTGCTTTCCGGTACCGAGGCCGTCTCGCCGCGGAACCGGCAGGCGGTCGAGGCCGCGCTCGCCGCCGGGCTGCAGATCGTGATCGCCACTGCAGGCTGGTATCAGCGCGCGGAGCGTGTGGCAAAGTTGTTCGGGCTCTCCGGCCCCATAATCGCCTGTTCTGGCGCCGAGGTACGGCGGCTCTCGGACGGCGCCGACCTGCTCGATCTGCGCATGCCGGCCGCGTTCGGCACACGGCTGTACGAGATCATCGATGCGCAGCGCTGCATCGCCTGGGTGGCGCAGGACGACGCGGTGCTGATGAAAATCGAGGGCGAGCTTGGCGCCGCGGCGTTGATGCCCGAGCTGCTGCGCGTGCCGTCGATCGCGGCCGCGGCCAGGGTACCCCCGCGTATCATCCTTGTGCAGGGCTCCGCCGTGAACCGCGCGATCGTCGACAAGCTCGCCCCGGAGTGGAGCGACCGTGTGCGCTTCGTCAGCTCAATCTCCGGCCACGGCAAGAGCATACTGACGCTCACTGCAACCGGCGCCGACAAGGGCGTTGCGCTCGCCGTCGCGTGCCGCGATCTCGGCTGCGCGCCCGCCGATGTGGTGGCGATCGGCGATGCCGAGAACGATATCGAAATGTTTCGGGTGGCCGGCGGCTCGTTCGCGATGGGGCAGGCGGACGAGGCCGTGAAGGCGGCGGCGCGTGCCGTGACCGGCAGCAACGAGGAAGACGGCGTCGCCCAGGCGATCGAGCTGGTGCTGGCGCAGGGCGAGCGTGTTTTCGGCTGAGCAGGCGGTGGTTCGTCCCCCAGCGGCGAAGCCGGACGCAGGAGAAGCGATGCGCGCCGCGGTGTGGAATGCGAGCGGCAACCTCGATGTCGTCGACCGGCCCGTGCCGGAGCCGAGACCGGGCTGGGCGCGGCTGCGGGTCTGCTCCGCGGGCATCTGCGGCACGGATCTGCATTTCTACCGCGGTTCGTTTCCCGCGCCCGCCGGATTGCTGCCCGGCCACGAAGTAGGCGGCGCCGTCGATGCCGTGGGCGAGGGCGTTGAGCTGGCGATTGGTACGCCCGTGGCCGTCGAGCCGCTGGTTGGCTGCGGCGGCTGCGCACACTGCCGCACGGGCAACTACAACCGCTGTCAGCGGCGTACGCTGTTCGGCGTCACCGGCCGTGGCGGCCTCGCCGAGTACATGACCGTGCCCGCGGCCTCGCTCTACCCGCTGCCCGAGGGGCTGTCAGCGGAAGCCGGCAGCCTGGTCGAGCCGCTGGCGGTCTGCGTGCGCGGCACACGGCTTGCAGGCGTCGAATTGGGGACGCGCGTGGCGGTGCTGGGGACCGGCAGCATCGGCCTGCTCTCGCTGGTCAGCGCCCGCGCCTCCGGAGCCATCGAAGTCTATGCCACTGCCCGCCACCCGGCGCAGCGCGAGCAGGCCGCCGCGCTCGGCGCCGATGGCATCTTCAGCTCAGGCGATGAGCTCGCGGCCGCGCTGGGCGAACGCCCCGTCGACGTGGTGATCGAGACGGTCGGCGGCAAGGCCGAGACGTTGGCCGAGGCCGTGCGGCTGGTACGTCCGGGCGGGTCGATCGGCATGCTCGGCGTCTTCGATGGCCCGGCCGCGCTGCCGGCGATCGATTTCTCGGTCAAAGAAGTGCGGCTGGTTGGTTCCAACTGCTACGCATGGTCCGGCGGACTCAGAGACTTCGCCGTGGCCATCGAACTGCTGCGCGCGAACCTGGCCCGCCTCACGCCGTTGGTGACGCATCGCTTCCCGCTGGAGCGGGTGAACGAAGCGTTCGCCACGGCCGCCGATAAGTCGACCGGCGCGATCAAGGTCCAGCTCACGCCCTGAGCGCATGCGGAGACGCCGGCGGCGGGGGCGGGAGGCGGGGCCTCACACGGATCGCTGCCCAGTGGCCTGCCGAGCGCTTGAACCCGCCTCGACGTCCGCCCTGCGCCCTCTGTCCTGTGTTTCTTAGTCCCTGGCTCCCACCGTGGCCGCGCCGGTCATGTCTGGATGCAGCGGCGCCTCCAGCTCGTGCAGCTTGGGCAGCACCTCACGGGCGAAGAGCCGCATCGAGCGTTCCGCGGTCGCCGCGGGCATGGCGCCGAAGCGGAAGTTGAGAATCAGTTCCTCGGCGCTGGTCATGCGCTGGATGTGCACCAGCTTTTCCAGCACCTGCTCCGGTGTGCCCCAGGCCTGCGGTCGGGCGCTGTGCTCGCCGACTTCCTCAGGCGTCTTGCGCTGCAACAGCTCGCCGAACTGGGCGTACTGTTCGTAGCCTTTCGTGTTGCGCAGGCGCTCGACGTCTTTCCAGCCGTAGTGGCGCTGGATGCTGATCTGCGCCTCGATCGTGTGACGCCGGATCGTCTCCCAGGCCTCGGCCTCCGTGTCGAAGCAGGCGGCGTGCGCCACCACGCTTGGCTGCATCGGCGCCCAGCCATGGGCGGCGCGCACGGCGTTGAAGCCCCGCACGTCCTCGCGGTACTCTTCCCAGCTCTTCTGATTGGTCATCAGCATGCCCAGGCCGGCGTTGGCGGCGATCGGCAGTGTCTGCGGGCTGGTCCAGGCGACGCGCATGCGGTTGACGAGATCCTCGGGGTTGCGTGGGCGCGGGCGGATCGTGGTTTCAGGAATGTGGTAGAACTCGCCGTCGTGCGAGAACCATTCCTGGCTCAGCGCCGCACGCAGGATCTCCAGCGACTCGGCGAAGCGGTCGCGCGACTCGTCCATCGGGCTGCGAAAGGCGTCGAACTCGCGCTTGGCCGCGCCGCGCCCGAGGCCGAGCGTAAGGCGGCGGCCCTGCAACAGGTTGTCCAGCACGCTCACCTGCTCGGCGACGACGATCGGGTCGTACCAGGGCAGCACGATCACCATGGTGCCGAAATCGATGCGCTGCGTCTTGCCGGCGAAGTAGGTCAGGTGCTGCACCGCGCCGCTGGTCATGATGTAGGGCGAGAAGTGGTGGTCGATCGCCCAATAGGAATCGAAGCCGAGCGGCTCGACCAGGCTGCCAAGCGCCAGTTCCTCTTCGTAGAGCTGCTGGTCGCTGACCGTGGGCGGGCCCGGCTGGTGCGCCTCGAAGCGGTCCCAGTCGCCGTAGTTCTGATAGTTGAAGTGCACGCCGATGCGCATTGTCCCCTCCGGGCCACGCTCAGATAGCCCGCCGACTCGCAGCGTAGCATGCCGCGGACGATACCGCCCGGCGGTGCGGCCGCCGGACTGGCCGCGTGCCATGGCTGAAACCTTCGCCGTGCTGCTATCGGCCCAGGATCAGCGGGCGATCGCGTGCTAACCGAGAGGCGCCGGCGACGCCCGGCTCGATCATGACGCAACCTGCACGCGACTTCTCCGGGTTCGGATCTACCCGGCGAATCGATCGCTCCCGTATTACGGAGACAGGTGCGAATGCCGCACCCCGTTGCGCGTCGTGCGGCGTGCGAAGAGAAAGGACACAGTGTCATGGGCCGTCTCAACCCCGCCTGGCGCGGCAAACTCGCGCTGGGCCTCATGATCCTTGTCGGCATCCTCGGGTTGGCGACGAGCGGGATTCGGCCGCCGCTGGCGGCAGCAAGCCCCGCGACGAGCATTTCGAGCATCTCGGTCAGCTCGACGTGCGATTCACAGGGAGGGTTCACCGGAACTGTTACGCTCAGCGGCACGTTCACCGGAACCGTGGTCCTTGGCCTGTTCTACCACGTGCCGGGAGGTTCCCAGTTCGTCGATTCGGGCCGGCGCGCAAATGCAGTCTTCTCCGGGACCAGCACTGCCGTCTATCAGTTCGCGGCATTCTCGTTCGCGGGGGCTAACTCGTACCGGATCCAGGTGATCGACTCGGGTGGCCTGGGTGGCTCAACGGTGAAGTCGAACAGCGTCCCGCCCTGCACCGGCACGCCGCCACCACCCCCGCCCCCGCCGCCGCCGAGCTCGCCCTGCGGCAACAGCAGCAGCACGGTGCCGACCACCTCGCCGGGTTCCGGCCCGTTCCTGGGCCCGCTGGGGCACGGGTCTACCCTCCCGCCCACCACCGGCACGATCCAGGACTACTCGAACTCCTGCAGCCCCAACGGCTCGAAGATCACGGTCGGCAGCCAGGCCGAGACGGTGAGCTCCATCTGCGCCTACGTCGGCCCGGTGGCCGCCGCGCCCGAGAACCAGTTCAGCGTGGCCATTTATGCGGACGCCAGCGGCACGCCCGGTGCCCTGCTCACCCACAGCGCGGTCGGTGTGCTGACGGCGGATAGCTGGAACTGCGTGCCGATCAGCGCGACCCTTCAAGCAAACACCGCCTACTGGCTGATGTTCTGGAGCAATTCGTCCGCGGGCAGCAGCGGACCGGGAGCAGGGCCGGCCGGCTCCGGCGTTTGCCCCGACGACACCCACTCCGGCGCCGACGGGAACTTGTGCTACATCAACGGCCCAGCCGGTTCAGGCGCCTTCTGGCAGCCGGCGGCGCTCACGACCTTCCCGACGTGGAGCACGCCGCTCAGCGCCGGTGGATTCTGGGTGCTCGGCCCCTGGCAGTTCTCGATCGTCGCGGTCGTCAGCCCCTAGCCGGTCGACACGCACCATCCAGCTCGCGGCGGGTGTCCTCGAATCGGGACACCCGCCGCCCTCTTCTACCCTTTCGCACGACGCGTACGGTGTCCAGCCACGGCGAACAGCTCTGTTTATTGCTACCACGTGGAATATCGTCAGGGCGGGTATTACAGACGCCAGCCACCCGTCGTGCGTCGTTCGTGGATCGTCGGCCACTACTGGACAACGAATGCTGCCGCACGGTCGCTCCGGAGGCTGATCTCAACGGTTCATGCCGTGCAGTCGCCTTCTGCAATGGCTTCTCACAACGCGGGGGAACCGGCTCGCCACGCTATGCTGTTTGCGAAATGGGTTGCGAGCCGTCCGCGCGCACCCGAGTTCCGCTTCGTCTCCTCGATCCGCACTCAGGCGAAGAATTCCTCGGCGCCGATCTCAAGCGCGTGGCTGAAGTGGCGTTCGGCCATGGCAGAGAACATGGCAACGCCGCGGGCGTCCGTCTCGACGATCATTGACGCGACTACGGTCATGCTCAGGCCGCTCAGCGATCCGCGACGGTAATCGCGCCAGCACGCGTCCCACGAGTAGCCATGCACGCCGCCGGCGAGCAGCGCATCGTAATAGCAGCGCAGCAGGCGCTCTTCATGCGTCCGCCGTTCCGCGACGAGCGGTCCGGCGCCCAGGAAGTAGGCGGCATCCTGCGCGCCCGCGCCGATGCCCACCGTCTGCCAATCCACCACGGCCAGCGGGTAGCCGCCTTCGGCCGTGCCGAACAGCATGTTGTCGATGCGGTAGTCACCGTGCGTAATGCACGGCGGTGCGCCGTCCGGGTCCAGCGCTCGCGCCAGTGTCCGTCCGAAGCGCTCACCCAATGCTACGCCGCCGGGAGGCAGCGCCGCCTCGTACGTCTCGAGAAAGCGCGGCCATACCGCTTGGTACAGCTGCTGGCGGCGCATGAGCGCCACCGGCGTCGGGCGCGGCAGCCAGTCGAGCCCCTGCAAGGCGGCCTCGCCCCAGCGCGGCGCATGCAGCCCGGCCAGCTCGGCAAGCGCAAGTTCTGCCTGGGCGATGCTGCAGCCGGCGATCTGATCGCCCTGGCGAGCGGGGGCAAGGTCTTCGAGCAGCACCACAAAGTCGCCGCTGGCGGAGTCGACGGCGGCGGCGTAGCAGGCCGGAGTGCGGATGTGCACCGTGGGCGCCACTTCGCGGTAGAAGCGCACCTCGCGCTCGTAAATGCCGCCGCCCACGGCGGTCCGACGGCTGAGCGGCTCGGTCGAGGGGAACTTCCCGACGACACTGGCCGGCGCTCCTGGCTCGTCGTGGTCGTAGGTGAGCGTGAAGCGGACGTTCTGCCCCACCAGACCGGTGCCGATGCGCGTGCGCTCGATGCGGGTGACGGCGGCGCGGGAGATGACGCCCGCGTCGCGCAGCAACTGGGTCAGCCATGCAGGGGTGACTGCATCCGCCGCGACGATCGGTACGGTCATGCCGGCGCTCCGTCGCGGAGGCCGCTGAAGCCGCTGGGAGCGTGGGGGCCGATCGCGAGCTGCTCCAGCACGCCGATGCCGTCCTGCCCGCCCCGGCGGGCGCGGACGACCTGCTGGATGTGGAGATGGGGCGTGTCCAGCGGATCCAGCTCGGCGAGGGTCCAGGCGGCGCTGCCCGTGGCCTCCTCGCCGTGCCAGCGTCCGTGCCCCCACTCCGGGTGCAGATAGCCGATGCCCATCATCTGAAAGGTGAGCAGCGGTGCAAGCTCGATCACTTCCCGCTCGCCGCGCCAGGGAATCAGCGTCAGCGTGGCGTGACGGGCGCGTCGCGTGCCCGGTTCCCACTCGACCGTAGCATCCACGTCGCGCATGTGCTCGACCGCCTCGGGCTGGCCGAACGCCGGCGCTCCCTCGCCGAGCAGCGGCACGACGCAGGCGCTCTGGTAGAGATGCCTGCCCTGCGCATCGTCGGTGAGGGCCAGGTGGGTGCAGCAGTCGTCGAAGTTGAGCGGCGCCCACAGCCAGAAGAACTGGCGCGGGGTACGTGCCGGGGCGCCGCCGGGCGGCTCGCCCACGCCGCGCACGCCCCACGAGCGGTCGCGCGAGCCGAGCACCCGGTCGGGCTCGATCGCAAACGCCGTGCCGCCGGCGCGGACGGTTCCGCGCCACGCGCCCCACTGCGTCAGTCGGGTGTAGTCCGACCGCAGGATGGGGCCGTCCAGCGCGCGGGCGCGTGGCTCCTCGATCGCGGGCGTACGGGCGGTGAAGGTCACGTCGGCCTCGATGCCGAGCGAGGCCGCGTCGGCCGTCACGCGCAGCATCCGCAGCGGCTCGACCACCTCGACGGCGAGCGGGCCGACGCGGGTGACGCCGCGGTCGAGCGGTGCGCGACCCGAGGCGAAGACGGCGTGCTGCACGCCGTCCAGGACCACGCTGAAGGCGGCGTCGATCACCTGCCGGTTGGGGTAGACACCCAGCGCGGCGGCGAAGAAGCAGCCGCCGTCGCGGTCGTAGCCGTTGAAGAAGTAGCGGTCGTAGTGGTTACGGTCGCCGCCGACGGTGTGCGCAATCGGCTCGGGCGTCTGGTGGATGGGGTAGTCGTCGAAGGGAGTGAGCATCGTTCCTCCCACGGATCGCATGCAAGCGCGGGCGTGTACACACCGTTCATGGCGATTCGGCCCCCGTCAGCATACCCTGCTGCACACCGCGCCTGTGTCGTGAGCGATCACCTGCGGGTCGTGGGCAGCTACGGGCAGTGCTTGCCGACCATGCGCCCGAGGCGGCTGCCTGGGGCGCCCCAAAACGTGATATCGCGGGCTGGCTCTGTGACGTTGAACCGCCCCGGGTTTCATAGAGACTCGGGTTATTGGGAAGCAGCCAGTGGAAGCGGCTGCTGCTCATCGTAGTACAGGGCCTCGAACTCCGCTGGCGGCGCCATGCCTAACTCTCCATGGAGCCGGCGGCGGTTGAACC
>DATGEL010000020.1 GCA_035310145.1 Dehalococcoidia bacterium | reverse complement strand
CCACTCCGAGGCATAGTCTTTGCGGTGCTCGACCACCATGCGCACCGCCCGTTCGCGTAACTCGGCAGGGTACCTGGTCACCTTTGCCATTGCTCCGTCCTCTCAAAGTCCGGAGCCTCCAGGATACCCGGGGCGGTTCATCTAGCCGTACAAGTTGCTATCGCATTTGGAGCATTGTAGTGGGGGAATGCGGCCTCCTTCACCTACTGATAACCCCGTGCGGGTGTGCGTTGGCCGTGGGCTCGCCAGCCATCGACGAATCTGGACCAGCTCTCCTGTCGGTTCTGTGTGGTTCATACTCGGACCAGGGTCAGCGAAGCTCCTCGCTCCCTTGAGCACCGGCAGCGGTGCTGAGCAGTGTCGTCGTGCGCGGCATAGCGGAGCCGGGCGCGGCCAACGCCGCCGCCCTGCGCCCGACCTGGGACCTGGGCCGCGACACGCAGGACCGCATCGCCGAGATCGTGGAGCAGCAGCGCCGCTACTGGAAGCTGCAGTGACCCCGCCCCGCCGGCGGCCAAGGACCTGATCCGGCTGTCGCGGGACGGCGACTTCTGGTGTGGTCCTGAGCCCGAGCAATGAGGCGCTCATCGTCGATGCCTCGGTGGCGGTGACGTGGCACCTGCCCCACATGATCTGGCTCTCCCGCCGGGCGCCGTCCGGCTGAACAGCGGCGGCGAAGCGGGGGCCGGCCGAGGGGCGCATAACACGGAGCTGAACCGCCTATTGCCGCCGCTGCGGCCGGGTCGTAGTGTAAGCACGAGCGAACGGGGGAAGCAGAGATGACCACGAACGGCAGCAACGAGGCTTCGACCGGACCCGCGGCTTCCGCGGCGGAGACCTTGACCGTGATCGATAACCGCACCGGCAAACGCTACGAGTTGCCGATCGCGCACGGCACGATCCGCGCCGCCGACCTGCGCCAGATCCGCACCGACCCCGAAGACTTCGGCATCATGAGCTACGACCCGGCCTTTGTGAACACCGCCTCCTGCACCAGCCGCATCACCTACATCGACGGCGACAAGGGCATCCTCGAATACCGCGGCTATCCGATCGAACAGCTCGCCGAGAAGAGCACCTTCCTCGAAGTCGCCTATCTGCTGGTCTACGGCGAGCTGCCGTCGAAAGAACAGTTCGACGTCTGGCACTACCGCATCACGCACCACACGATGGTGCACGAGAACATTAAGAACTTCATGTCCGGCTTCCACCACGACGCGCACCCGATGGGCATGCTGATCGGCACCGTCGGCGCGCTCAGCACCTTCTATCCGGACGCGCGCAACATCCACGACCCCGAAAGCCGCATGCTGCAGACCTACCGCCTGATCGCCAAGATGCCCACGCTCGGCGCCTACGCCTACCGGCACGCGCTGGGCCTGCCCTTCGTCTATCCCGACAACGATCTCTCCTTCACCGGCAACTTCCTGAACATGCTGTTCAAGATGAGCGAGCTGAAATACACGCCGAACCCGGTGATCGAGAAGGCGCTGGATGTGCTCTTCATCCTGCACGCCGACCACGAACAGAACTGCTCGGCCAACGCCGTGCGCGCCATCGGCTCCAGCGAGCCCGATCCGTACTCGGCCGTCGCCGGCGGCATCGCCGCGCTGTACGGCCCGCTGCATGGCGGCGCCAACGAGGCCGTGCTAAACACGCTGCGCAGCATCGGCAGCGTGGACCGAGTGCCCGAGTTCATCAAGCGGGTGAAGAACCATGAACTGCTGCTGATGGGCTTCGGCCACCGCGTCTACAAGAACTACGACCCGCGCGCCCGCATCGTCAAGCGCACGGCGGACGCCGTGTTCGACGTGATGGGCCGCAACCCGCTGATCGACATTGCGCTGGAGCTGGAGCGCATCGCCCTCGAAGATGACTACTTCATCACGCACAAGCTCTATCCCAACGTCGATTTCTACTCCGGCATCATCTACGAGGCGATGCGCCTGCCGTCCGAGATGTTCACCGTGCTCTTCGCCATCGCCCGCACCGCCGGCTGGATGGCGCAGTGGCTGGAGATGGTCGAAGACCCGGAGCAGAAGATCGCCCGCCCGCGCCAGGTCTTCCTCGGCCCGGCGCGTCGCGACTTCGTGCCGATCAGCCGCCGCCGCGGCAAGGCCGAGCCGGCGGCGCCGCGCGCCGGCCGCAGCGTCACCCGCCGCGCGGGCGGCATCGGCAGCCAGGAGGCGGCGCGGCCGCGCTGATCCGGCCGGCTTCATACAGCCGCGCAACCGCGACCTCCAAAATCGCAACGTGCCGTGCGCCCGCGGGCGCGGGAAGGGGCAGTAATGGCTTCGCGTGCGCTGGTGATGGGCGGCGGCGGTGTCGTCGGCGTCGCCTGGGAGACGGGCATCCTCAAGGGGCTGCGCGACGGCGGCATCGATCCCGCGGCGGCCGATCTGATCGTCGGCACCTCCGCCGGCTCGATCACGGGCACGCAGGTCCGCGCCGGTCGCTCGCTGGACGAGCTGTACGCCGCGCAGACCGCGCCCGACAGCGGCGAGATCCGCCAGCAGATGGCCAAGCTCGACATCCAGGCGCTGACGGCGCTCTTCCAGACGTGGGCGAGTACGCCGGAGATGACCGAGGCCGTCGCCCGCGAGATCGGTCAGATGGCGCTCGCGGCGCCTGCGGTCGACGAGGGCGGCTGGCTGCAGGCGATC
The DNA here is from genome assembly GCA_035310145.1 of Dehalococcoidia bacterium. Taxonomy (NCBI): domain Bacteria; kingdom Bacillati; phylum Chloroflexota; class Dehalococcoidia; species Dehalococcoidia bacterium. The sequence continues at coordinate 11,696 of DATGEL010000020.1, read as the reverse complement.
GCCTCCGCGCTCGGCGTGGATGGCTGGCCCGCCGGTGGCCTGATCGCCGTGGCCGTCGATGCCGGGAGCGGGACGCTGGCGGCCTGGGATCGGGCCTCCGGCGCGCCGCTGTTGCAGGCGGTGGCCTCGAGCTGCGCCGTGCCCGGCATGTTCCCGCCCGTGACGATCAACGGCCGCCGCTACATGGACGGCGGTGTGCGCTCCGGCACCAACGCCGACCTCGCCAGCGGCCACGACACCGTCGTGATCGTGGCGCCGATCGGGGCGCGGCCCGAAGGGATCGGCCGCATCGCCCGCCAGGCGCTCGACGCCGAGGCGCACCTGCTGCGCGAGGCGGGCGCCGCCGTCGAGGTGCTGCTGCCGGACGACGCGGCGCTGGCGGCCTTCGGCCCGGACCTGATGAATCCGGACCAGCGCCAAACCGCGGCCGAAGCGGGCCTGCGCCAGGGCGCCGAGGCCGGCGCCCGCCTGCGCGGCTGCTGGGCGTAGGCCACAGCGCTTTCTCGCTTTCGCCGTGCCGCTCCTGCGCTACACGGGCCGTGTGACCGCCCCTTCAGATGCCGAGGAGACCAGCGCGGCGTACTTGGCGAAGACGCCGCTGGTGTAGCGCGGCGCCGGCGCCTGCACGGCGGCTAGACGGCGTTGTACCTCGTCGGCCGGCACGTCGAGGTCCAGGCGGCGCTTTTCGATGTCGAAGGTGATCTGGTCGCCCTCGTGCACGGCGGCGATCGGGCCGCCGCGGGCCGCCTCCGGCGCGACATGGCCGGCCATCAGGCCGTGGGTCGCGCCGCTGAACCGCCCATCCGTCAGCAGGGCCACCTCTTCGCCCAGGCCGGCGCCCACGATCGCGCCGGTGACGCCCAGCATCTCGCGCATGCCGGGGCCGCCCTTCGGCCCCTCATAGCGGATCACGACCACGTCGCCGGCCTTGATCCTGCCGCCGGTCACGGCCGTCATCGCCTCCTCTTCGCGGTCGAAGACACGCGCCGGGCCGCGATGGAAGCGCTTCTCGTAGCCGGCGATCTTCACCACGCAGCCCTCCGGCGCCAGGCTGCCCTTCAGGATCACGAGCCCGCCGACCGGCGCGATCGGCTGATCCAGCGGCTTGACCACGTCCTGGCCGGGCGTCTCGACGGCGGCGTTCGCCTCCTCCGCGAAGGTGCGGCCGCTCGGCGTCAGCGCGTCGCCGTGCGCCTTGCCCGCCGCCACCAGCCGCTTCGCCACGAGCGGCTGGCCGCCGGCGCTGTCCAGGTCGGAGGCGACGTACTTGCCGGCCGGCTTCAGATCGCCCCAGAGCGGCGTGCGGTCGCTGACCGTGTCGAACTCGTCGATCGTCAGCGGCACGCTCGCCTCGCGGGCGATGGCGAGCAGGTGCAGCACGGCGTTGGTCGAGCCGCCGGTGGCGGCAACCCCGGCGATCGCGTTCTCGAACGCGTCGTGCGAGAGGATGTCGCTGGGCTTGCGGCCTTGCCGCAGCATCTCCATCACCAGTTGACCGGCGCGGCGGCCGATGTCGTCCTTGCGCGGATCGACGGCGGGCACGCTGGCCGTGCCCATGGGCGAGAGACCGAGGAACTCGAGTGCGAGCGCCATCGTGTTGGCGGTGAACTGGCCGCCGCAGGCGCCGGCGCCGGGACAGGCGTGGTCTTCAAGGTCCTTCAGGTCGGCGTCGCTCATCAGGCCGGCGGCGTTGGCGCCCACACCCTCGAACACATCCAGGATCGTCACGTCGCGGCCCTTGAAGCGGCCGGGCATGATCGTGCCGCCGTAGAGCACGAAGCCGGGCACGTCCAGCCGGACCAGTCCCATCGCCGTGCCGGGCATCGTCTTGTCGCAGGCGGCGAGGCAGATCAGCGCGTCGAACATGTGGCCGCGGCCCATCAGCTCGATCGAGTCGGCAATCACCTCACGGCTGACGAGCGAGGCCTTCATGCCCTCGGTGCCCATCGTGATGCCATCGTTGATCGCGATCGTGTTGAACTCCATCGGCGTGCCGCCGGCGGCGCGCACGCCCTCTTTGACCATCGCGGAGAGGCGGCGCAGGTTGAAGTTGCACGGCCCCGTCTCGACCCAGGTGTTGGCGATGCCGACGATCGGCCGCGCCAGGTCTTCATCGCTGAAGCCGATCGCCTTGAACATGGCGCGCGCCGCCGCGCGGTCGCGCCCCTCCAGCAGCGTGCGGCTCTTGTGCTTGAGATCGAACGAGCCAGAACCGTTGGATGTCATTTCCCGCCTCCTGCGAGGCGCATGCTAGCGAATTCGCCGTAGCCGCTCAACGCGAGCCGGTCGCCGCCGGCTGCGGGGCAACCCGGAAGGCGACGAGACCGCGAGGCGCCGTAACGCGCTCGCGGTGTACGCGGTGTACGATGAGCCGGGGTGGTCAGACCACCTGACCGGCGCGGCGCCGGCTGCGTTCGCCCCGGGCCGCGCTGCATCGCGCCGGTTCAGCTTCATCCAGCTTCATCCAGTTTCATGAGGAGGCAGCTCGTGGCTCAGCAGCGCCGCCCGTTCCGGGCGGAAGATATCTTGCGCGTGCGCACCGTGTCCGATCCGCAGGTCGCGCCCGACGGCTCCTGCATCGCCTACGTGGTGGCGGAGACCGATCGGGAGGCGGACGAGTTCCGCTCGCACGTCTGGATCGCGCCGCTCGACGGCGGCGAGCCGTATCAGCTCACGCGCGGGCCGCACAAGGACGGCAGCCCGCGCTGGTCGCCGGACGGCAAGACGCTGGCCTTCGTCTCCAACCGCGCCGCCGAGGGCGAAAAGAACGGCGACAATACGAAACGCCCCTCGCAGATCTGGCTGATCGGCGAGCGCGGCGAGCCCCGGCGGCTGACAAACGCCGCGCGCGGCGCCGGCAGCCCCGCCTGGTCGCCCGACGGCACGACGATCGCCTTCGTCACGAAGACACGCCTTGCCGGCGAGACGAAGAGCGAGGCCGAGAAGACGCCCGCTGAGAAGAACGCGCCGCGCGTTATCCGCGACCTGATCTACCGCTTCGACACCGAGGGCCAGTACGACGACACTTACGCCCATCTTTGGACCGTGCCAGCGGCGGGCGGCGAAGCGATCCAAATCACGCGCGGCGACTTCCGCGACGCCGAGCCGCAGTGGTCGCGGGACGGCCGCCGATTCGTCTTCCTTTCCAACCACGAAGAAGACCGCGGCGCCCGGCTCACCAAAGACGTGTGGAGCGTGGATGCCCGCGCGGGCGGCGGCAACGAGCGCAAGCTCACGCAGAGCCGCGGGCCGTGCACGATGCCTGCCGTCTCGCCCGACGGCCGCACCGTGGCCTACGCGGGGCATGCGAAGGGCGAGGGCTACAGCGCCGCCAACACGTTGCTCTGGAGCGTGCCGCTGGACGGCTCCGCACCCCCGCGGGCGCTGAACGAGGCGCTGGATCGCGGCGCTTTCGGCCTGCCGCTGGGCAAGGGGCTGGCCTGGGCGCCCGACGGCAGCGCCGTGTACACGGTCGTCATGGACGGCGGCGCCAGCCGGCTCTATCGCATCGCCGCCGACGGCTCCGGCTCCCGGCCGCTCTCCGACGCCGAAAGCGCGGTTACGGCGCTCTGCCCCACGCCGGACGGCAAGGCGATCGCCTACACCGCCGTCTCGCCCACCAATCCGGGCGAGCTGTTCCTGCTGCCGCTCGACGGCGGCGCGGCGCGGCAGCTCAGTCGGCACAATGCAGAGCTGCTGGACGAGGTGCAGCTCCAACCGTTCGAACGGATCAGTTTCAGCGGCGCCGACGGCTGGGAGATCGCGGCCTGGCTGCTGAAGCCGGCGAACTACGACGCCTCGCGGCGCTACCCGCTGGTGCTCGACGTGCACGGCGGGCCGCACGGCGCCCACGGCTACACGTTTCAGCCGGGCGCGCAGGAGCTGACCGCCCGCGGCTACGTGGTGCTGCTGGTCAACCCGCGCGGCAGCACGGGCTACGGCGAGCGCTTCACCGAGGCCTGCGTCACCGACTGGGGCGGCAAGGACTACGAAGACCTGATGGCCGGCGTGGACTGGGCGATCGCGCGGGGCATCGCCGATCCGCAGCGCACGGCCGTCACCGGCTACTCCTACGGCGGCTTCATGACGAGCTGGGTGGTGGGCCATACGGACCGCTTCAAGGCGGCCGTCTGCGGCGCGCCGGTCGGCGACCTGCCCAGCTTCTACGGCGAGAGCGACATCGGTACAACCTTCGGCGCGTACGAGCACGGCGGCCCCGTCTGGGAGCGCTGGGACGCCTACCGCGAGCGCTCGCCGCTGACGTACATTGCCAATTGCACCACGCCCTTCCTGCTGCTCCACTGGGAGGGCGACCTGCGCTGCCCCATCGGCCAGGGCGAGTCGCTCTTCGCCGTGCTGCGCCGCCTGCGCCGCGAGGTCGAGTTCGTGCGCTATCCGGGCGGTTTCCATACCTACGTGACGCACGCGCCCTCGCAGCGGGTGGACGCGGTGCAGCGCACCGGCGACTGGTTCGGCCGCTGGCTGGGCGCGGCGCAGCCGGCAAATCGAGAAGCGGAGGTGGCGCGTGCCACTGCCTGAGCTTGGCCTCTTTCTCCCCTCCAACGAGACGACCGCGAGTGGCCAGAAGGCGCTCGACTTCGGCCGGCTGCTCGAGATCGCCAGCAACGCCGAGGCGGCGGGCTTCCACTCGCTCTGGTTCCCGGACCACTACTTCATCCAGACCGGCCCCGGCCAGCACCGCGGCGGCTTCGAGGCATGGACGCTGCTTTCGGCGCTAGCGGCCGGCACCAGCCGCATCAAGCTGGGCACGCTCGTGCTCTGCAACACGTTCCGGCACCCGGCGATCCTGGCGAAGCAGGCGGTGAGCTTGCAGGAGATCTCGAACGGGCGCGTGATTCTGGGCCTGGGCGCGGGCTGGCACGAGCCGGAGTACACGGCGCTTGGCCTGCCCTTCGACCACCGCGTCTCGCGGCTGGCGGAGAGCGCCACCGCCATCCGCGAGCTGTTCGACCGCGGCACCAGCTCGTTCCAGGGCCGCTGGCTGAAGCTGGACGACGCCGAGCTGACGCCGAAGCCGAAGACGCCGGTGCCGTTCTGGATCGCCGCCTCCGGCGACCGCATGCTGGAGCTGACGGCGCGGCTGGCCGACGGCTGGAACCTCGCCTGGTTCGGGGAAAGCGCGAAGCCCTTCGCCCGCAAGGCGGAGGCACTGAAGCAGGCAGTGGCAGCGGCGGGCCGCCCGGCCGGCGCCGTGCAGCTCAGCGTCGGCGTGCAGGCGCAGATCTGCGCGCCGGGGGGCGAGGCCGCGACCTTCGACGCCTTAAAGAAGGCGCTGCCGCAGTTCGCCGGCGCCGAGCCGGAGCAGATCAGGCGAGGCGTGCTGGTGGGCGATGCGGCCGCGGCCCGCGCCGCGCTCGAGGGCTACGCCGCGGCGGGCGCCTCGCTGGCGATCATCGGCCAGCCCGGCCTCGCGGCGCTGCCGGCGGACGGGGCGGCGCTGGAGCGGCTGTTCTCGCTCACGAAGAGCGCGACGGCGGCGTAGGGCGGGGACGGCCCTCATCCTCACCCCCCCGTCCTCCTCTCCTTCCCCCAATCCTGGGGGAAGGAGAGGAGGCGATCGTTGGGAGGAAGTTCCAGGAGAAGGGCGATGGCAGGCGCTTCTGGGGCGCACGGCGTGCGCCCTTCGCGCCAAAGGCGCGACACGCGGCGCGCCGGGCAAACCGCCGCCCGCTTCAGAAACGACGCCCGCGGGGCACGGAGGCGTTGGCGCACAGCGGCGCAGCGGTACAATGCGCGGTGTTGGACATTGACCGCCTTTCCACCCACCGTTACCGCGCCGGCTTCGTGGCGGGCGACGGCCTGCGCCTGCGCTTGCACGAGTGGCTGCCGTGTGCCGATGCCTGCTCGCCGCCGATCGTCTTGCTGCACGGCATCACCGAGTCGGGGCTGGCCTGGCGCGCCGTGGCCGAGGGGCTGGCGGCGCGGCGGCAGCGTGTGATCGCCCTGGACGCGCGCGGACACGGCGAAAGCGGCTGGTCGGCCGACGAGGTGTACGCGCCGGACGCGCACTTCGCCGACCTCGCCTGCGCGCTCGCCGCGCTCGGCATCGATCGCTGCCTGCTGGCGGGCTTCTCCATGGGCGGCGCGGTGGCGACGATCTGCGCCGCGGCGCGGCCGGATCTGGTTGAGCGGCTGGTGATCGTCGATGCCTATCCCGCGCCCGAGCTGAGTCCCGGCTCGCTGCGCGTGGCGGAATGGCTGGCCGCGGCCTGCGACCACGCGGGCTGGCTGCCGGCCGGCTTCGACCCGGCCATCGCGCGGCGCCTGCGCGACGACCTGGCGGCGGGCGCGGCCCGGCGGCTGGACCTCTGGCCGCTGTGGGAAGCGCTGCAGGCGCCGGCGCTCGTGGTGCGCGGCGCCCTCAGCGACGTGCTGACCGCTGAAGCCGCCGCGGAGATGACGCGCCGCCAACCCCGCGCCCACCTGCTGACGCTGCCCGGCGTCGGCCACCAGATCCCCTCGCAGCGGCCCCGCGAGCTGGCGCAAGCGATCGCCGCGGGCATGGCCTCGTAACCGCCGTCCGCCAGACCACCGCCGCCGATGGTAGAGTGCAGGTACCGTGCGCCAGGCCGCCGCGGCCACGCTCTGCCCTTTGCCCTTAGACATAGTTTCAAAACCGGCTCGAGTTCCCGCTTGTAGGTGTGCGATCGCACCTGAACGCCGGTTTTGAAACCATCTGTTAGCCACGAGGCCATGCCATGACCAGCACGCTCGATCTGCCGCCGCTCGACCGCTTCTCGCTGGACGACAAGTACACGCTGGAAGCCGGGCGCATTTACCTGACCGGCATCCAGGCGCTGGTGCGGCTGCCGATGGACCAGCACCGCGCCGACGCGCGCCGCGGCCTGCGCACCGCGACCTTCATCTCCGGCTATCGCGGCTCGCCCCTGGGCGGCTACGACATCGAGCTGGACCGCAATCGCACGCTGCTGGACGCGCATCACGTCGTGCACCAGCCCGGACTGAACGAAGAGAACGCCGCCACCGCCGTCTACGGCAGCCAGCTCGCAGGCAGCTACCCGGGCGCGAAATACGACGGGGTACTGGGCATCTGGTACGGCAAAGGCCCGGGCGTTGACCGCACCGGCGACGTGTTCAAACACGCGAACCACGCTGGCGTGGGCAAGAACGGCGGCGTGATCGCACTCGGCGGCGACGACCCCAACAGCAAGTCCTCGACCCTCCCCAGTGACTCAACCATCGCCTTCTACGACGCGCTAATGCCGACCGTCTACCCCGGCACGGTGCAGGAGGTGCTGGACCTGGGCCTGCACGCCTTCGCCCTCTCGCGCGCCAGCGGCCTGTGGACGGCGATGAAGTTCGTCACCAACGTGGCCGACAGCGCCGGCACCGCCGAGGTGGCGCCCGAGCGCATCGCGCCAATCATTCCCGGCGTCGAGCTGGACGGCCGGCCCTACACGCCGCAGCAGGCCTGGCGGCTCTTGCCGCCGCAGAACCTGGAGATGGAGCGCACGCTGCACTATGCGCGGCTGGAGCTGGCGCGGCGCTACGCCGAGGAGAACCGGCTCAACCGCGTCACCATCTCCGGCCCGAACGACTGGCTGGGCATCGTCGCCGCTGGCAAGACCTACGCCGACGTGCGCCAGGCGCTGGACGAGCTGGGCCTGGACGAGGCGGCGCTGAACCGCCACGGCGTGCGCCTGTTCAAGGTGGGCATGCTCTTCCCCTTCACGCGCGAGGCGGCGCGGCAGTTCGCCGCCGGTCTGCGCGAGGTGTTGGTGATCGAGGAGAAGCGCGCTTTCCTCGAACTGCTTTTGAAGGACGCGCTGTACGACCTGCCCGAGCGCCCGCGGATCGTCGGCAAGACGGACGAGCAGGGCCGGCCGCTGGTGCCGAGCAACGGCGAGCTGGACGCCGAGATCGCCGCCCGCGTCATTGCCTCGCGGCTGCGGCGGCTGGAGATTCCGAGCGTCGAGCGGCGGCTGCGCGAGCTGGACGGCGCCGCGGCCATGCCGGCGGTGATCGCGCTGGCGCGCACGCCCTACTACTGCTCCGGCTGCCCGCACAACACCAGCAACATTGCGCCCGAGGGCAGCTTCGTGGGCGCCGGCATCGGCTGCCACAGCATGGGCCTGTGGATGGACACGGGCACCTTCGGCGAGATCCTGGGCATCACGCAGATGGGCGGCGAAGGCTCGCAGTGGGTCGGCGCCGCGCCCTTCACCGAGACGCGGCACATCTTCCAGAACGTGGGCGACGGCACGCTGTTTCACTCGGGCCAGATGGCGCTCAACTTCGCCGTGGCCAGCGGTGTGAACATCACCTACAAGGTGCTCTACAACGCCGCCGTGGCGATGACCGGCGGCCAGGTGGCGGTCGGCACGCTGCCCGTGCCCGCGCTCATCCGCCGGCTCGAGGCCGAAGGGGTGAAGCAGATCATCGTCACCAGCGACGAGCCGGAGAAGTACCGCGGCGTGCCGCTGGCGCCGATCGCCGAGGTCTGGCCGCGCGGGCGCATCGTCGAGGCACAGGCCGAACTGGCCAAAATCCCCGGCGTCACGGTGCTGATCCACGACCAGCAGTGCGCGGCGGAGAAGCGGCGGCTGCGCAAGCGCGGCAAGCTGGAGGAGCCGCCGGCGCGTCTCTTCATCAACGAGCGTGTCTGCGAGGGTTGCGGCGACTGCGGCCACGCATCCAACTGCCTGAGCGTGCAGCCCGTCGAAACCGAGTTCGGCCGCAAGACCGCCATCCACCAGCCCTCCTGCAACAAGGACTATTCGTGTCTTAAGGGCGACTGTCCGGCGTTTCTCACGGTGACGCCCGGCCGCTCGTCCCTCACCCCCGGCCCCTCTCCCAATCCTGGGAGAGGGGAGAATGTTCTCAAGCGCCTCAGCAGACTCCCCTTCCCCCAGGATTGGGGGAAGGGGCCGGGGGATGAGGGCCGAACGGCCGCGCAACCACCCACCGATCTGCCCGCACCGCGCCTGCTCGTGCCGGCGGACGGCTGGGCACTGCACATGCTCGGCATCGGCGGCACGGGCGTCGTCACCGTCAACCAGATCCTCGGCACGGCGGCGCGGCTCGACGGCAAGCACGTCTGGGGGCTGGACCAGACCGGGCTCAGCCAGAAGGGTGGGCCAGTCGTCTCCGATCTGCGGCTGAGCAGCGGGCCGATGGAGACGGCGAAGCTTTCGGCCGGCGGCGCCGATCTCTACCTCGGCTTCGACCTGCTCGTCGCCTGCGCGCCGCAGAACCTGGCCAAGGCCGACCCGGCGCGCACCGTCGCCGTCGTCTCCACCAGCCAGGTGGCGACGGGCCAGATGGTGACGGATACCCTCGTCCAGTTCCCGGCGCTGGCCGGCATGCTGCGCGGCATCGAGGCGGTCACACGCAAAGAGGCGAACGTCTACCTGGACGCGCAGGCGCTTGCCGAGGCGCTGTTCGGCACCAACATGCCCGCGAACCTGCTGACGCTGGGCTCGGCCTGGCAGGCGGGCGCCGTGCCGATCTCGCTTGCGAGCATCGAGCAGGCGATCCGGCTCAACGGCGCCGCGGTGGTGATGAACCTCGCCGCCTTCACCTGGGGGCGCGCCTGGGTGGCGGCGCGGGAGCAGGTCGAAGCCGCGCTGCGGCAGGCCGCGCCACCCACGCCCGAGCCGGCGCCGCCGCCCCCGGCCGCGCGGCGTTTGCTGGAGGCGAGCCGCGCCACGGGCGAGCTGCGCCGCCTGCTCGAGATTCGCGTGCCGGAGCTGATCGCCTACCAGGACAAGGCCTACGCGGCCGAGTACGTGCGCTTCGTGATGCGTGTGGCCCGCGCCGAAGCGCAGCGCACGCCTGGCCAGACGGCGCTGGCCGAAGCGGTCGCTCGCTATCTCTACAAGCTGATGGCCTACAAGGACGAGTACGAGGTGGCGCGGCTGCAACTCGACCCCGCGCAGCGGGCGGCGCTGCGGGCGCAGGTCGGCGCCGGCGCGAAGGTCGAATGGAACCTGCACCCGCCGCTGCTGCGGGCGCTGGGGCTGAAGCACAAGATCAGCCTCGGCTCCTGGTTCACACCGGCCATGCACGGCCTCAAGGCGGCAAAAGCCCTGCGCGGCACGCCGCTCGACCTCTTCGGCTACGCCGAGGTCCGCCGCATCGAACGTGCGCTGATCGCCGAGTACCGCGCCCTGATCGAGCGGGCGCTGGAGACACTGACGCCCGCCACGCACGCCGACGCCGTGGCGCTGGCCGGGCTGCCGGATCAGGTCCGCGGCTACGAGCAGATCAAGCTGGCGAACGTGGCGACGTTCCGCGAGCAAGCGGCCGCGATAGGTGACAGGTTACTGGTTACAGGTGACAGGTAGCCAGGGAGCGCTCGATTCGTGAGCGAGCCGCGCCCGGCTCCGCACCGGCTCCGCAAGGGACGGGCGTGGCCGGTGAGTCGAACGGCCGGATGACGCGCCGGCCTGCATGGACCGTTGGCCCTGCTGTTATGGCGACCCCATCGATGCGGCCAAAAAACCTAGGCCGGCAAACGTGGCTTGAGGAGCGTCGTTTCGAGTGCGGCGCGGTCGGCCTCGGGCTCGCGCCGAAGGCGGAGCTGTCGCCGGCGGCTCTCTTGGCGGCGCGCACGCCCAGCGCGGAGGTCTCGCCATTCGCTGATGCTGCGCGGCGTGAGGTCTGGCGCGTCAAAACGGCGCGCCTGACAAGCGCCCGGACGCGCGGCGCGCGTGGTAGCGGGCGGAGGCGAAGCACTGTTCCACCGCGTTGTTGCTACGGGGCACATCCGGCGTCTCGTCGCAGGGGAAGAGGTAGGGCCCATGGCTGAAGCTCACGGCGCGGCAGTGAGTGACGGCACCCGCCAGCGGTCCGAGTTCCGCTTGCGCCTGGCGCAGCGCGTAGAGCAGGCTGCGCAGCGCGTGGCGCACCTGCAGGCTCGAACGCCCGGCCGCGTTCGCAACGAGTTCGGCGGCCTGGTGCACCCAGCCATAGGCCTGGGTGATCGCCGGCCACAGCGTGGCGGTGGCGTTGCGCCCTTTTTCGAGTAAGGCGTCCAAGCGGGTGAGTGCGGTCAGGCCCCCTTTTCGGCCCGCACCCGTTTGATCGAGCGGTGCATCGTCGTCAAGCGCTGCTGCAGCCGGAGGCCGGAAGCGCACAGCGGTGGTCGGCCATCGTCCGTGAGGGCACCGCGGACGGCGAGACAGTAGCCGCGCATGGCCTCCGCCTCTTCGTCCGCCCGCCCTTCCAGGGCACGTTCCAGCGGCCGCATGCCGCGCACCTGCTTCTTCACTTCCGGCTTCGCGTGGCGATCGGCTGCGTAGATCGGCCGCGCCGCTTCCCGGAGGTCGGGCACCTGGCAGAGCTGGTGCGGGATCCCCGGCAGCGCTCTCTGCACCGCGCGCCGGATCGAGGCCTGCCCGTCCGCCACGACCGCACGGAGCGGGACCGGCACGGCGTCCGCCACGGCGCGCAGCCACGGGGCCAGCTCGTCCCGCTTGCTGCCGAGCCGGCGGCGGGCGAGCAGCACGGCGCCGGAGAGGCAGTCGCGCACCCCCCAGAGCACCTCGTGCCCCACCGCCGGCTGCCGTCCATCAAGCGCGAGGATCACCCGCCCTTGGCGGCGCAGCGTCTCCGGCAACCGCCCGTCATTCCGCCGCGAAAGCGCCACCAGTTCGTCGTACCGGTAGAGGAGATTCGTGACCGTCCGCTCGGCGCGGGCGACGCCGCGGCCA